>JAATVK010000145.1 GCA_014523485.1 Nitrososphaerales archaeon TH5894 | reverse complement strand
TATGTTTTAAAACTATCTATTAATTTTTTATGATATGATCCATTGCATTTATTCTTTTCAACAATTTTAACATTCTTAATATCTTTTATATTTTTACTTGTCTTAAAGAATTCAAAACACAGGTGACAGAGTTCTACCATACTTTAAAACTGACTTCCTGTTATATTATATGTAATTTCATTATATATAACTTAAACATTACATATCAACACTTAAAAGTAAGAAATAGCATTCTTTACTGGAATGCCCGCCAGAAAGAATACATCTAGAAAGAAAAGACTAATTAGGAAAATTAAACAGAATAGGCCTGTACCGGCATGGGTTATTATTAAGACGCATAGACAAGTACGATCGAATCCAAAACGTAGACTATGGAGAAGATCCGATGTTAACGTAGGATAATGAATGGTGATTTATGAATGTCAAAATCTGATGAGAATACAACTCATGTATATACCATTAATCTAGGAAAGGCTTGGTTAACTCCTCAATATCGACGAACTGATAGAGTAATTAATATGATTAAGGAATTCGCCAAACGTCATATGAAAAATGAAAATATAAAAATAGATCAAGAGTTAAATAAAGAAATCTGGAAACAAGGCAAAACAAATCCACCAAGAAAAGTACGTGTACGAATGTCCCTGGATGATAACGTTGTTTTAGTATCGTCCTATCAAGAAACTTTAAAGGAAAACCAAGTAAATAACGACGAAAATAAGGACACTACTTAAACAGATACTATATCATTATATGTTTTCTATTCTTAAATTCTGGTTTGTAAATATTATTTTTATCAGGACAAGTTTCTTTGAAATCCATTAAATAAATGGAATTTCCTTAGATGATGATTTATCATTTTCCTCAGGATGAATTGTGTGTTTTCTAGCTAATAATAATAATATACCACTAAACAGTAGTAATACTAGTGCTAACCCCTGAGCTCCTCCATTAGGGATAAAAATAAGATAAGTAACGGAAAATACAATACATGAAAAAGCCTGTAAACAGTATTGAATAGATGATACTAAGTTAGCTTTTTTTGCAAAAAATGTAATTCCAAATAGTGCTATACTAGGATAAATTGTTAGCAAAATAAACTGATCAATATCTATTTCATTATGTGTCAATATTTTAATAAATATTATTCATAATATTTTTCTTTCCTTCTAATAATTAGGTTTTAATCAAAGATAGGAGCGATTTCAATTGCAATTTTATTATTAACAAGAGATAATGCATTTTCAAAAGGTAAATTTGCCACATCATCAACACTAAAAGGTCCATATTTATACATATCAACTCCAACAAATTGCTCCATTGGTTTTACAAACATAATTAGTAATTTTTTTTGTTTTATTGTATCTGTTATTTTTTCTAAAATCTTTGACTGGCCATTCGTTATTAATGTCGTTATTTCCTTTCTCTTTCTTTTTGACTGAATTTCTCCATCGACTATAAATTTTTCTTCATCTGTCATTTTAGAATATCCTATCTCTAAATTTGAGTTTATATTTCCTAAAAGTATTTTTTCTATTCTGATTTGCAGTAATAGATTCGATATTATCGATAAATTTTCAATAATTTTATGCACAATTTTTTTCCCAAGAATGTCATATTCTTTTGCCTTTAAATTTCCAATTGTAATAGCTAATCTCTGATATGTATCATAAGGTATATCCTGCAATGAAGAAATTTGATATTCTTTTAACAGAATATTATATGCCATTTCTAATGTAAAATATTCATCCAAATTATCGGACATTAAGTTAATATGGTAGCTGAATCAAGTTATAAATAATTCCGTTTTTCTATTAAAATTTCTGAAAGCGTTAATTATGAGATCCTTAATTATTACCTTCTGATTTGCCATATAGGATTATTGAAGGATAAAGTGAACAACAACATTTTAGCGCTGATGATGTTATGGATAAATTAGAAAAAGACGATATCAAGTTTATAGATTTACACTTTTCTGGACTTTATGGAAAATTTCATCATATTACTATTTCTGCAAATATATTTAAAAAAACTGATTTTGAAAATGGATTACCAAAAGTTGATGGTTCTTCAATCCGTGGATTTACTGAAATTCATGAATCTGATTTAATTGTTAAAGCAGACCCTTCTACTTATGCTATAATTCCTTGGATAGAGAATTACAAGACATGCAGATTGATTTGCGATATTTTAAGGGAAGGATCTAATAGAATACAATTTTTACGGGATCCTCTAGATATAGCAAAGAAAGCTGAAAAATATGTTAATGAGAATGGTTATTCTTTAACATATTGGGGACCTGAAGTCGAATTTTTTGTTTTTGATAAATTGTTCGTAAATACCCTTACCCCATATCATTGTCAAAGTTATGAAATAATTTCGAAAGAAGCTCCTTGGGCTTCTGATGGCTTTGGATATACTATGAATCTAAAGGAAGGTTACCTTCCTAGTACTCCGGGGGATAGTGTAATGGATTTTCGAAATGAATGTGTAGATATTCTTAGTAATAATATTGGTATAGCTTGTGATGCATATCAGCATGGTTGCAACAGCTGGACAATGTGAAACAGATATACGATATGATACATTAGTTAATGCTGCAGATTCTATCCAAAGTTATAAATATATTGTAAAAAATGTTGCCAAAAAACACAACATGATAGCTACTATGATGCCAAAGCCAATAGCATTAGATAAAGGATCTGGTTTACATGTTAATATCAGTCTTTGGAATGATAACACTAACTTATTTTTCGACCAAAATGATGAATATGCAGAAATCTCTGACTTAGCTAGGTATTTTTGTGGAGGCATATTAGAGCATTCTTTTGCACTTGTCGCAATTGTAGCCCCAACTACCAACTCATAAAAGATTAGTTCCAGGATATGAAGCTCCTGGATATGTTGCTTGGAGTACTGATAATAGATCAGCTATAATACGTATTCCAGGACATTTTAGAGGAGAAAAATTTGCCAATATGAAAAGAATTGAATTTCGTGCTCCTGATTCTTCTTGTAATCCATATCTAGCTTTTTCTTGTATTGTTGCAGCTGGTTTAGATGGAATAAAGAAAAAGATATCTATAGGTGATCCCATTGATGAAGAAATTTTCAAAATGACCTCCAAACGAAGATGTCAACTCGGAATCAAACAATTACCAACTAGTTTATTACATGCATCTGAGGCTTTAGACTCGGATAAAGAGTTTCTTAAACCTTTCTTTGATGGCTCAGTAATTGAAAGATTGATAGAGCATTCAACAAATGAATCTAGAGAAGTTACTTTAAGACCTCATCCACATGAATTTTCTTTATATGCCGATGTATAAAATATAATGAAGAACTTTAGGTAGTATTAATTAAATATTAATTTATTAATTTTATGTATTCTTAAAGGTCATCAATTTTCTTTGCTAATATGAAGTCATATTCACTTAACCCATTAATTTTGTGTGTAGATAAAAAAATTTTCACTTTATTAAAAACATTAAATAATTCTGGATGGTGATCCAATTTTTCTGATTCTAATGCTATCTTGGTAATAAAACCAAAGGCTTGAGTAAAATTTTTAAATTCAAAAGATTTACATAACTTACCTTGTTGGATCTCCCAGTTTCTTAGTTCTTTTAACTTTACTTCAATTTCATTATCAGAAAGTTTTTTAAAATTATTCAACTAAAAATAATTACTTGTTGACCATTAATGTATTTTACTATAATTGTTAAAGCAAAATAATTTAATTTTTTATGTTCTCTTGTCTTCCCAGAAGAGATTCATTTTTTGATAATCGAAATATAAATAAAGCAGATGAATACTCTTCCGTGTATGAGTTCAAGCAAAAAACCACATATGAATCTCGTGGTTACAGGACATGTAGATAATGGTAAATCTACTATTGTAGGCCATTTAATGGTTGATTTAGGAGTTATTGATCAAAGGACTATAGAACAGTTTGCAAAAGAATCCGAAGCTACTGGTAAGGGTGATACTTTCAAATATGCATGGGTTTTAGATAGTATTAAAGATGAAAGAGATCGAGGAATTACCATAGATTTAGCTTTTCAGAAATTTGAAACTTCTAAGTTCTTCTTTACATTAATTGATGCCCCTGGACATAGGGACTTCATTAAAAATATGATAACAGGTGCCTCAGAAGCTGATGTGGCTATATTAGTTATTTCCACAAAACCAGGGGAAACAGAAGCCGCAACGGAACCGGGAGGCCAAGCTAGAGAACATGCATTTCTCTGCAGAACATTAGGAGTAGGACAAGTAGTTGTTGCATTAAATAAAATGGATGATTCCAACTATTCAGAAGCAAGATATAATGAAGTCAAAGGTATTGCAGAAAAAATGCTCAAAATGGTAGGTTATAATACTAGTAAAGTAAATTTTGTCCCTGTTTCTGGATGGAAAGGTGATAATTTAGCAAAAAAATCTGAAAATATGGGTTGGTATAAGGGATCGACTTTATTAGAAGCACTTGATTCTTTCGAGTCCCCAGAAAAACCAATTGGGAAACCATTAAGAATTCCAATTCAAGATGTATATTCAATTACTGGTGTAGGTACTGTTCCAGTAGGGAGAGTAGAAACAGGTGTTGTCAAAGCTAATGATAAGGTAATAGTCATGCCTGCAGGAGTATCGGGAGAAGTTAAATCTATAGAAACTCATCATACCCAGATGAATTCAGCCGAAGCAGGTGATAATATAGGATTTAATTTAAGAGGAATTGACAAAAAATCTATTCATAGAGGAGACGTTATAGGACATCCAGATAAACCTCCAAGTGTTGCTAAAGAATTCGAAGCTCAAATAATAGTAATCCATCATCCAACTGCTATGGCGCCAGGTTACACTCCAGTTTTACATGCTCATACAGCACAAGTCGCCGCGACTTTATCAGATTTTGTTGCCAAAATTGATCCTAAAACTGGTGGAGTTTTGGAAGAAAAACCAAAATTTCTTAAGACAGGTGATGCAGCAATTGTAAGAATTAGACCAGTCAGACCTCTTGCTATAGAAACTTTCAAAGAATTCCCTGAAATCGGTAGATTTGCATTAAGAGATATGGGTACTACGATTGCTGCTGGAGTTATTAAATCCATTACAGAAAAATATGAAAAGAAGTGAAAGTGAAATATTATAATGCCCCAGGAAGCTAGAATAAAACTAACAAGCACTAATCTTTCTACCTTAGAAGGTGTTTGTTCTGAAATAAAAGGAATCGGTGAAAAAAGTGGCATAAATTTAAAAGGTCCTTATCCACTGCCTACAAAAAAAATGAAAGTAGTAACAAGGAAATCTCCATGTGGACAAGGGACAAATACATGGGATAAATATGAGTTAAGAATTCATAGACGAGTAATTGATTTAGGTGCGGATGATAAAGCTATTAGACAACTTATGAGATTGAGAATACCTGATGATGTCTATATCGAAGTATCTCTCACTTAAATTTTTATAATTATGTCTAACAAATAATCTTTTACCAATTTTTATGATATTAAGGATTAACCTATATTAATATTAAAAATATAAAATGAATTTAATCTGGTTATTAGTATTATTACAATCATTTTTATTTTTATTTTTTAATTTCAATCAAATTTTTGCAGAATCATCTACGTTTACAAATGATTTTACATTGTATGAAAATAAAAGATATTCTGTTGAATTAATGTATCCATCAAATTGGACATATGTTGAATTTAGAGATCAATTTTCTGATAATGATCTCTCTATAATAATTAGTTTCATTTCTCCATTAGAGTCTTCTCTAGATACATTTCAGGAATATTTTACAATTAAATCAAAAATTCTAAATCCAGAAATTACTTTTTCTAAGCACTTCAATTCATATTCAGAAATACTAAAGAAAACTATAACGAATGTAAATATAACCAATGTAGAAGATAAGTCCAAGATAAATAAATATATACAATATACATTTTCGCCTCCACAATCGGGATTAGTTATAAATAAAGATGAATATATTTTTCTAAAAAACCCTAATAATGTATTTCATATTGAATTCACTAGTAATAGTGATGATTATAAAAAATTCAAGCCATTGATTAATAAAATAATTTCATATTTTCGTATTACTTAAGATTACATATGAAATTATAAAAAAGTAATTGAAAAGAAAACCTTTATGTATTGATCTTGTCAAAACGTTGCGAAACGTCTTTCCAATTTATAACACTCCACCAAGCAGAAATGTAGTCAGGTCGTTTGTTCTGATATTTTAGGTAGTATGCATGTTCCCATACATCACATCCTAAAAGTGGTATCAAACCTTCTGTTCTTGGACTGGTCTGATTTGGCATTGCTTTATATTCTACTTTTTTGGTAGATGGATTATAGACAAGCCAACCCCAACCACTCCCTTGAATTAATGCGGTAGTAGAAGAGAATTTCTCTTTAAAGTCTGAAAAACTTCCAAATGACGAATTTATTGCATCAGCAATAGGTCCAGTTGGTTCACCTCCTCCATTTGCTTGCATGTTATGCCAGAATATTCGATGGTTATCAAATCCTCCTCCGTTAAAGTTGATTGCACTTTTTTGATCAGCAGGAACTTGATCAAGATTAGATAATATTTCCACAATATCTTTTTCTTGAATTTCACTGGAACATTTCTCAAGTGCTGCATTGAGTTTATCTGTATAAGTTTGATGGTGTTTTGTATGATGTATTTCCATAGTTCTTGCGTCAATATATGGTTCTAGTGCATCATAACTATAAGGTACAGGCGGTAATTCATATTTTCCCATACATGTATTTTTTTTTGTAATTATTAACCTTTGTGTTATCTAATTTAATTTTCTAACATTGAGTTGATTTCATACCTACTTTCTTTCTCTGAGGGAAACATATTTATTGAAAATTAAAATTCTATTTAAACGCTTACTCATGGTTATTAATAAGGAACTGCTAGAAAAACGGAAAAAAATATCAGAACATCGACCGGATTTTGTAAGACAAGAAAGCTGGAGATATGACAGGCTTGCAGAAAACTGGAGGAAGCCTAAAGGCAAAGATAATAAAATGAGACGACAAGTTTCTGGCGTCCCTCAATTAGTAAAAGTTGGATATAGAGGTCCAAAGGTCGCTAGAGGACTTCATCCATCAGGATATGTTGATAATTTAGTCTACAATACTAATGATCTGTTATCATTAGATTCAAAAAAAGATGCTGTAAGAATAGGACATATAGTTGGAAAATTAAAGAAAAAACAAATTTTGACTAAAGCAGCTGAATTGGGTTTTAAAGTTTTGAACCCAGGAAAAGATTCTAAATCACAAAATAAATCACAAATAAAGGAGAATGGATAGATATGGTTGTAAATCTTAAAAAGAAACGTGAATTAGTCGCTAGAATGCTTGGTGTTGGTTCTAATCGAGTTAAATTCGAACCTGATAAGCTTGATGATATAGCGGATTCTATAACGAGAGAAGATATTAGATCTTTAGTTAAAAATGGAGTTATATGGACATCAAAGCCTAAAGGAACCTCTCGAGGTAAAGCTAAGGCAAAATTAGATATAAAAAAGAAACATGGAACCGGAGCTGGATCTAAAAAAGGTCGTAAAACAGCAAGAACAGGAAAAAAAGAGTTGTACGTAAAAAAAATAAGAGCAATGAGATACCATTTGAAAGTATTAAAAGATAGAAATGATGTTAACCGTGAAATATATTGGTCTTTGTATAAAAAAATTAATGGTGGTCAAATTCGATCCTTGAGTCACTTAAGAGATACCGTGAAAGATTGGAAATCACAATAAAGGGTTCAAAAGAAAAAATAATATTTGAATCAATTAAAATCGTTTATAATTGAACTGGACCTATTGATTAGTTTTTCTCTTAAATTAATAACTTGGGATCTCTTTTCTCCATCCAAGTTAGTTTGAAGTAATACATTTAATCCTTCGACTATGTATTTTATATTGGGTAAAGTAAGAATATTGAGATCATCCCGATCGTCTTGATTATTTTCTTCCCAATTACTCATACTTTAAGATGTTTTGCGTTAATGTTAAATGTTTTGGATTTTAATTTAATAAATTAGTTGATGTAATTACTAAAATATTATAGTTTTAGATGATGATCATATGTTGTTTACACTAATTACTTCGGAAATTGATCCAGCCAGTAGAACAATGATAAAATATTTACAAGAAGACAAAAAATTTAAAGAAATAAAAAATTACTATTTTACTTCTCCTTTGTACGATAATATATCCATGTTTGTATCTCCACGCCAGTTACTATTTTTTGATAGTATGGATGTCGAATGCAACGACTCTGCTGATGTTTTGATTTTTCTTTCTAGACATCAATCAAAAAGTAAGATTCCATCTTTGACCTGTCATTTTCCAGGAAATTATTTTACAAATTCTTATGGCGGAAACAATTTTGAGTTAGGAATTGCATATCCTTCATTGCAAAAGAATTATCTTTTAAAAATATTCCAATTAAGAGAAAAGGTTCCTTTGTGTGATATAACTATAGAAACTACACATCATGGTCCCACTAGTATAAAAAAACCCGTCATGTTTATTGAAATAGGTTCCTCAGAAGACCAATGGATTAATCTTGAGAATGCATCATTTGTATGTAATTCTTTATTAGCTATATTAACAAAAAAGATTTCTCCTGCAAAAGATATTGCAATAGGATTAGGAGGAAATCATTATGGTTCCAAATTTAATCGCCTAATACTAAATACTGAATATGGAATAGGCCATATAGCAAATAAATACAATTTATCTAATATTAATAAGGATATGCTAAACCAAATGATTTCAAAATGTTACGAAAAAGTTACACATATAATAATTGACCAAAAGGGTTTAGGTAATGAAAAAGAAAGAATACTGAATTTAATAAAGGATATTGATTTAGAAGTAATCAAATTATAAGTTCAATATAATTGTAAGAATAAATATTTTTAGATATTATTAGTAATGAAATTTAGTCATATTTCTAAGCTTTCTTATTTTTTTGTTGTTATAAAAAGGAAAAAGACATATTAATAGAACAAATATAAAACTCAAAGATAATAAAGAGATACATTAAGTGTCATTCAGAAATTTAAATGCATAAAAATATTAAATCATTAACTTTATGAGAAGAACGAAGGAATAATTAGGAATATTCTTATATACCATAAAATTATGTAAAAGCTATATTCTTATTTAGTTTCAATAATCTTTTGAATTATTCATCATCAATTTCTATTTCAACATCTAAAAAAGGGACTAAAGAAAAGTTGCTTCTACTTAAATTTCCTAATCATAATTTTTAAACCTACTAGTGCCAAGCCTTAAGATTTTTTATTGTGTGATAGTAAACAACTAAAAAAGGGTTTTTTTAGTTTTGTTTTTATATTATACTTTTATATATATTAGTATTGAAAAAATTCTCAGAAAAACCACCAATGGTTATAATCTCTGGGTCTTGCTTGAATTTTGATAAAGAAAGAAAGAAAATAGTTGAATTAATAGACTATTTGCAATTTTCTGTGAGCACACAAATTAATTGTGAAGTATCATCTAACGGTGCTGCTTTAGGATGGGATTTCTTCAACATATATTTTGACCCTTCTCTTATAGAAAAATTGATAGTAAATTTTCCGGAAATTTCCAAGGAAGAAGGAATAACTCTTGAACAGCAATTCGTTCTATGGCTTACAAAGCAATTTAAAAGACGAAATTTGGACTACCATCTTAAACTAAATGATATTCCATATGAAAATACAAGAGGATTCAGATTAGATCCAAACAATTATCGTGATGATAGTTTATTGGAAGATTTAAGATAAATTATTCTTTCAAATATTATTTTATCTCTATTATTAATTTTGGGTATAAACAAAATGATTGTTAAATTCTTTTAGAAAATTCACTTCGTTAGACCATTTCCCAGGTTCCAGTCTTACCACAATTACTACATTTTTTTGTATTCAAATAATCATCAATAGATTGATTGGGATTAGGGGTTACAATCTCACCTTTTCCACAATTAGAACATTTCATTCTATCAATATACATATATGTATTATTAATAGATACATAGCATAAAAAATTAGTGATTCTCAATAATTATTTTATTTATTATCTTTGTAAAACTACTTGATTATTATTTCTAATTATACTATTGAATTTCTTTTTT
>JAATVK010000144.1 GCA_014523485.1 Nitrososphaerales archaeon TH5894 | reverse complement strand
TTTTGAATGAATTTTGATCTACCATACTTTTTATTATTATCTTTGTTTAAAATGCAGAGAAGAAGAGGTAAATAATTACAATAAAGGATTAAAAGAATTTTTAAATTTTTTTGTATTTCTTGTACCTGTTTTGCATTTAAAAGAATAGTATAGTAAAAATATATAGTGTATATAACTAGCGATAAAAGATAAGATTCTAAATTAGATACAAGTACTACTAATTTCTCTATAGAGGATTTCTTAATCAATATATTATTATTCAAACCTTCCAAGGTATCTCTTACCGTTGGATATCTATCTATATCTTTTGACAGACGTTGAAGATAAGTTTTGTCACCATAGGGCATCTTATTTAACAAATCCGTTTTAAATATCTTGAAAGCCGTTAGAATATTATGTTCATTAAATCCGTCATTTATCAAATATTGTAAAAGAGAAAATACGATTGGTTGAGATTCTTCTATTAACTTTCGTTTTGAGGATATTTCATCATCCAATATGGAAATCTTGTTTATCTTCTCCGAGATGTCTTTTTGTAGAGGCAGAAGGTTATTAAAATAATAATTCATACACCTAAAGAATTGGATTTTAATTTCCTTTTTATTTAGATTATATTTTTTAGAAATCTTTGAAAATATCAGTTGTAAATTTTTGATATCAGAAGAATCAAAACCAAGATTTTCCAACTGTAGTAGTGATTGAACTTTTGCTTCATTTGATGTTATCTTCACTTCATAATTGTCACTTATAGCCTTTAAATCTTGGATATGCGATTCAAGCTGCTTTATTTCTCTGTCTTTATTTTCAACTAGTTGTCGGTACTCATTTATATCTGAAAATTCGCTGAGGATTGTAAGAGGTCTAAAATGCATCTCACGAAAAATCTTTATAACATGTATTAAAGGGTCTAACAAGTGTATATCTATATCATGTTTCTTTAGTTCCTCATTTACATTCTTGAATAACAAGAAATCTTTTTTCTCATCTTGCATCTCTTTTCTAGAAGATTCTAAATCATCCTCTAACTCTTGAATCTCTTTTCTCTTTCTTTCTTTTTCATGATCCAATTTTTGGATTTCAAGTTTTTTGTAATATATATCTGCATCTAGCTTTCTCTTTTCTTGTAGTCTTTTGTTGATATATTTTGGTAGTTCATTTAATGAGTTTATTTGTGGGTAGGCATTTATTAATTTGACATGTCTTACAAAATCTGCTGGTAATAATTTTTGCTCCTTACTTCCATTATATACTTTGTTTAAAAAATCATTGAGATGCTCCTCATCGATACCTAGTTGATTGATTATGTTAATAATTCTTAAACCCTTAACACATTGAATAGGTGACATTCCTGCCTTTTTTAATGCTAATCCTAACTTTCTGAGATTATTTGCATCAAAAACACCTATCCTATTTTGCCATTCTTCAATAACATTAGATACTGTACCTTCAGCAACTTGAACTTCTGCTGCTATATGATCTCTGGTTTCACCTCTTAGCCATGCATCTATAATCGCTGATCTTATATGTTCAGGAATCTTTATTCCCATCTTTTTACTAATCATAAAAAAAGAATCATTTAAACATTCTTGTGTTTTCAGGCCTAAGACAAATGTATACCGGCATTTTTTTAAAGAATAATAATTTAATTCGTTATAGCAATTATTGTTTGTTGGTTCAGATGTCAAAAAACACAGTACACACTCCGCTGCCGTCATTTAATCAGAATTTCCGTCAAAACAACCGTCATATCGTCACTATTTTCGTCAAATTCAATTATTTAGAGGTGTATGATGCTCTACTTAATTAATTTAATTTATAGATTCCTTCTTTTCAATTTCTTTTTTCTTTTTTTTGTTAAATGCGTCTAGCTTGTTACGAATTGATATTCTAAATTTACTTTATACTAATAATTTTCAAAATTTGTATAGGGATTTGCACGCACGGTTCGACAGACGATTAATCCTGTAATATTCGTATCTTATAATCAATGATATATTTAGTTTTTTTATTAAGAATTTTTGTATAATTGGAAAAATTCTGTAAAATTTTTAATATAAACTATTTTTATAAATTCTAGTTTCCGTTGAATCTTTGGATGTTTAAAAGTGGTTGGTGTTACATAGACTACAATATAATACTCACCAGTGCAAAAAATCCGTCTACTATTTGTAGCGTCAATAGTAAAAGCAGCTCCCTTTACAAACTTGTTGATTTTTGGTTAATAGCAGTAAAGAAAGAAGCAAATTTATTTTAGAATACTTGTACTTCTATATTTGTCAGACAAGGATAGTGATGATATTTCAAAAAAAGTTGTTGATTATAACATAAATGAAAATCAATTTGCAATAGAATATACTGCTATATTTGAAGATGGAACTTCTGATTCTTATATTTTAAATAAAATAATAGGAACAGTACAAAGCCTTCCTCTCTGGGTAGAGAGTATCATAAAGAAAGAGAATTCTAAAAAAGAAAAATCAAACAAACAATAGTTAATTATATTAATAACAAAAAATGATGTTTGAGCATTTGGATTTAAAGTTAAACATCAAAAAAAGAGAAAAGAAATACCTTTGAGGATACAATTTAAATTTATTTTATATTCTATAATTTGGATTTACTGTTAAAGTAGAATCCAAGAGGTGTAAAAAGTCTTAGGTAATAGAATCTTCATAGAGTAGGATTCAACTATTACTACTACCTTGGATTTAGCTTTTATGATTAGAAACTTATTTTAAATAAAATTAAGTTAATTGTAGAATAATAGACTGATTTCCATCTGGTTCGGTGGAAACCATCAGGATTTCCAGACGGTTTTCGTAAAAAGTTATATTACTAAGAGTAATAGATTAATAAAATTATTTTTTCAATACTTAAATTCTTTTCAATATTTTTGAAAATATTTAATTAGATACTTATAATATAATTCAACAATTAATTTTGAAAATACAAAAATTATTGATCATATTAAGTTTAATCAGTTTTCTTAGTATAATCTTGGTTACTAGTTCGACTCTTAAAAGTTATACAAATTTTTATGAAAATGATAACCCTATTCTTTTAAAAATTCCTTCAATTTATGCCCAAGGTAATAGTGGTGACTTTGAAGATGGAGATATCTTTCCTGATTTTAAAGCAGAAGATGATGGTGGTGAAGAAAAAGATGGAGATATCTTTCCTGATTTTAAAGCAGAAGATGATAGTGGTGAAGAAAAAGATGGTGGTGAAGAAAAAGATGGTGGTGAAGAAAAAGATGGTGGTGAAGAAAAAGATGGTGG
>JAATVK010000143.1 GCA_014523485.1 Nitrososphaerales archaeon TH5894 | reverse complement strand
TATTTCTTGGACATTGCCTACTAGCATAGCTTCATGATCATAAACTGGCATTCCAATAATTGACTGAATAGGAAAATATTTTCCTTTAGCGATAGTTATATTACTAGATTTTGTATCTATACTCTCAGATTGTATTGAATCGGAAGTATTTTCTTCAAAAGTCTTAGAGGGTAGTATAGATTTTTCAGATTCGCTTTTATTTTTAGGTGATGAATCTGAAACATTATTTACAGATTTAGCGACTTCCGATGACTTTTTTGATTGAGATAAAGAATTAGTTTTACTAGGAGAAGGAGGAGCGGTTTCATTATTAAATTTACGATATTGAGAAATAACTGCTTTACAAACTGAACATTTGTATTCACCTTTTTCAATTAAAACAACTCCTTCACCGACATCTTCATTTGGATTTTCATAATTTAAATCTGGGGAAGTTGGATAGTCTTTCTCACATTTATTGCAATAATATTTTAAAATTCTGTCTTTTGGTAATCGTCCAATACCTGCTATAAATAATTCAGGTCCACCCAGATTCCCTTTTTTTTGTTCATTATCTGAAATTCTGGCAATAACATAGCCTCCAGAGCCACGTAGCTTTTTTTCTTTTAATTCTTCGTCTTCAGCCATCATTAAATATATCATCATAATAACGCAAAAACAGTCGTATTAGTGTTTGTATTATCTTCTTATTTTAATATTATGTTTAAAAGAATTTTAATTACTTAATAATGTCGTCATAATACCATCATGAATTTTTTCAAATTCACAAAGATTTAGATTAGATAAGATGAAAGAGGGTTTATTAAACTAGTGAAATTTAATGACAAGACTATTCGATGAACTGGGACTAAATAAAAAACTGTTACTAGCTATAAAAGAAAGTGGATATACAACACCCTTTCCTATTCAAGAAAAAGCAATTCCTATTATTTTGGAGGGAAACGATGTAATTGGACAAGCACATACTGGAACAGGAAAAACTGCAGCATATTCATTACCTATTTTAATGAAAATGAAAAATGCAAGAAATGTACAAGCTTTAGTATTAGTTCCTACAAGGGAATTATCAATTCAAGTAGCGAGGGAAATTAATAAACTTGCAAAATATACAGAAACAAAAATAGCTGCTATTTATGGAGGACAAAATATGAGAAATCAAATTATTAGACTCGAAAGAGGAATTGATATTATTGTTGCCACTCCTGGAAGATTAATTGACCATATAGGACAAAAAACAGTATACTTGGATACAATAGATTTTGTAATATTAGATGAGGCTGATCGAATGTTAGATATGGAATTTATATAAAATATTAATTATATATTATCAAAGGTAAAACATAAAAAACAATTATGTCTTTTTTCGGCAACAATACTTCCAGAGATAATAGAAATTAGTAAAAGATATATGAAAAACCCAATACATATTACAGTAAATCAAAATGATATTACATTAAAAACCATAGAACAAATGTATTTAATTACAAATGAAAAAGAAAAATACAATCATTTGTGTTATTTAATTAAACAGAGTAATAATAATCAGATGGTAATTTTTACTTCTACAAAACAAAAGGCTGAAGAACTAGCTATGAATTTAAGAAAAAAAGAACTATTAAAAGTAACTGCATTACATGGAGATCTGTCTCAAAGACAAAGAAATTATGCAATGCATAAGTTTAGAAATGAGCAAGAGCAAATTCTAGTGGCTACAGATATTGCAGCAAGAGGAATAGATATCCCTTCCATAAAATACGTTATTAATTATGATACCCCTAGGGACCCTTTAACCTATTTTCATAGAATCGGTAGAACTGCAAGAGCAAATTCTGATGGTAAGGCAATATCTCTAGTTGCGATTGAAAAAATTTCAGATTTTGAAAAGATTTTGAGATATACTAAATATAAGGTTCGCCAATTAAATGAGGAAATTGGCATTCCAATACCTAAAATTCAAAAAGAGTTTAAAAAACACAATTATTTAAACAAAAATAAGCCCTTTAATAAGTGGTCAAAACATAATTATAAAAACCATAAGAAAAAAAACTACATCTATAAAAAATCTTCAAATCGAAATTTCAGAAAGAATTAATTTCCAATTTTTGACACATAATTAAGATTGTTATATAAACTCAATTTTCTTTTAATAACTGTTTAATAAATTATAGTTAATTTAAAATACTAAAGGGGAGAACTTCGGTAAATATATAATACCTGAATCACAACATATACTATTGTTATGCCATCTATTGATAATGAAGAATCTTTTGCCAAAATATCCAATTTAATAGGTGGAGAAGAATACCAGAAAGTTGCTCAAGCACTTTTAAATACACAAGATGCAACTGATGAAGAAATTGCTGGTGCAACAGGAATGAGAATCAATGTTATTAGAAAAGTATTATATGATATGTTTGGAAAAGCGTTAATTACTGGAATTAGAGTTAAAGATGAGAAAAAAGGTTGGTTTGTTTATCGTTGGCGTGCAAAAAGTGATCAAATTGACAATTTCATAGATAATCAGAAAAAAAAAATACTGGATAGATTGCAAAAAAGATTAGAATATGAAGAATCATCAGAATTTTATCATTGTGGAAATAATGAATGTCAAAGAATAAAATTTGATATAGCTATAGAGTCTTTTTTTAAATGCCCTACTTGTAAT
>JAATVK010000142.1 GCA_014523485.1 Nitrososphaerales archaeon TH5894 | reverse complement strand
TTTTATAAAGGACAAGGTGCGAATTTTCTTATAGTAACAGGTATTCATACCGATATTTGCGTTAAGCATACTGTATACGATGCTTTCTTAAATGGTTATAACATAACAGTTGCGGAGGACGGAGTAAAAGCACTTCCATTAGTGGATAAACCGATACTAAACTATATGAAAGAAAAATATGATATCAAAACAAGGAAAATCCAAGATATTTTACAGCAAATTCTATAGATTTTATCAAACTGTTTCTATTTTAATTTACTATTAAATTATTTTGCCGGATTATATACGCATGTGCGTGTCTATAGATTTTCTCTTTTTTTCTAATCGATCAAAAATCTGAATTTTAGTATTAGTTATTTCAATTGCTCTTGTATAAAAATCATCATAGCTAATAACATTCTATACCCCCTAAAGAGATTGCCAGTTCCATTTGATTCCTCTTTTATGATCGTATAATTTTAACAATCTGGTCCATAGTCTATCAAAAATACCAGATTGTCTCCATTCCTGAAATCTTCTATCGCATGTTGAACCAGAACCATACTCTTTAGGTAACATTTTCCACTGACATCTAGTTCTCAAGACAAACAGGGCACCATCAAGAACCTTTCTATATGGAATAATTGGACTACCTATGGTGTTCTCTGGTTTCTGGTCTGGTAAAACATTATTAATTTCATTCCAAAGATCGTCTGGAATCCGTATAATTGTTCTAACATATTTTACTCTTAAACATTATCAGATATGGTAAGAAACCAACGAGCTCTATTCCTCTTTATTTTTGGGATAGGCTCCTAATATAAGATTCCATACCAGTAAGAATACATTTTTTAGAAAGTTATGCAATATTCATTATTATATCTTTTATATGCTCTAATCCCAGATCCAGCAAGTAATCAATTAAAAATATTTTATATGTACTAGAAATATAAATTAAGAATTTTTATTATATATTAATTTTATATTTTATATATGTAATTTCAGATATTGATCAAGTGATTTTTATTTAATAATATTAATATTATAATATATTTAGATTTTCAAAAATCATCAAAGGATTTAGTTCTATCCCTCACAACATGGCATTAATCTTGCAATTAGATTTTTTTTTAAAGGAGAATGTGTAATTAATTTGTATAATATTATCCCTGTTGGAAGGTTACATATTTTGCTTCCTATACATGTTTAGTTTCTTTAGTTCATTTCAAGTTGTGTTTATTGTAATGGCTTTATTTAAACTACTTCACGCAATACACTCTTATTATTAAATACATGAATAATGAAATGTGTACCAACCACAGTAAGTAACGAAACCAATATTGCAATTATCCATTCACTGAAATTTAATCTTTGCAGCTCAAAAATGTCATTAATAGGGTTTATATCAACTGCTGTGAATAATATGCCTAAAGAAAGTAAGATAGCACCTATTAGATGCTTGTTTATTCTATTGTTATCGTTGACAATATTACGAAGTAATGATGAATAATTTAACACATGAAAAATCTGTGTCAATCCGATGGTTGCAAAAACTAATGTTTGTGCGACATCTCTTTTTTCTTCTATATTTAATGCCCAGAGAAAGATTCCAATTGCGCCTATAGTCATAAATAGAGATTGTATGACTATAGAATACCATTCTTTTCTTGAAAGCACTGGTTCATTTCTGGTAGGAGGTCGCAACATCAATTCATTTCTTTTGCCTCTTTCTGCAGCAAGTGCTAATGCTGGAAATGTATCTGTTACCATATTCATTAATAATAATTGTAGTGGGAGTAGAGGAAATGGTAGTGATAATATGATAGCCACTAACATTATCATTATCTCGCTCAAATTACAAGATAATAGATACATTGTAAATTTTCTTATATTAAATAAGATTAATCGACCAATCTCTATGGCATGAGTTATCGTATTGAAATTATCATCTAACAATATCAACGCAGCAGACTCTTTTGCAACATCAGTACCTTTTTCTCCCATTGCTATTCCAATATCAGCTTGTTTTAATGCCGGAGAATCATTTATTCCATCCCCAGTCATTGCTACTGTATGACCTTTTCTTTGTAGAGCTTTAACTATCTTTAATTTATATTCTGGTGTAGTTCTGGCAAAAACACTTATTCTTTCAACTTTTTCTGTTAATTTATCAATAGATAACTTTTCTAATTCTTTTCCTGTTATCATCACAAATTCATCTGCAACTTTGTTTTCTTCATTCCATATTTTAAGTTCCTTTGCTATCGCTTTTGCAGTAAATGGATGATCTCCTGTTATCATTATTACTCTAATTTGAGATTTTTTTATAAAATCTATGGCTTTTAAAACACCTGGTCTTACAGGATCGTATAATGCTACTATTCCTAATAGGATGCCATCTGTATAACTAGTAAATTTATGATTCCAATTAATTTTGCTACTATCTGCTTCAATCTCTTCAAAAGCTATTAATAGACTTCTATATCCTTGCAAAGTAGTCTCCTTGATTTTCTCATTCAATCTCTTCTTTTTTTCGTTGTCAAGAATGGCTATTTTATTATTTTCCATCATTCTTTCACACAATGTTAAAACTTCTTCCGGAGCTCCTTTTATACAAATTAATAATTTATCCCCCTTCTTATGTACTGTTATCATTCTTCTAGTTTTTGAATCAAAAGATTCTTCCCATATTCGTGGATACTCCTTCTCTAACTCTCTTTTCTTAAAACCTACCTTTTCCGAGGCAACTATCAAAGCTCCTTCTGTCGTGTCACCATTAATTGTCCAATTTATTCCATCAAAGTATAATTCAGCATTATTACATAAAGTTATAGTTTGGAACAAGAGTAACTGATTTTTATCTTCAGGCGCTATTAATAAAATCTGTCCAAAGTTTTTTTCAGCTTTTGAAGTTACATTCCTGTATATTTTTCCAGAAGGATTAAAGCCTGTTCCTGTTGTTCTTAAAATTGAGTTGTCTCCTAAAACTATTTCGCTTACTGTAGGTTCGTTTAGTGTCAATGTTCCTGTTTTATCTGTACATATTACTGTTATTGAACCTAAAGTCTCCGCACTCGCAAGTTTTCGAACCAATGCATGCTGTTTTGCCATCCTTTTTACACCCAATGCTAGAATGATTGTAGCTATAGCTGGCAAACCTTCAGGAACTGCAGCAATTGCTAAAACAATCCCACTAAGAAATAAATTCCCTATAGGAAAATGTTGAAAATAACCTATTACTATATAGAAAAAAGTTATAAAAAGAATTATTAAAACTAATCTTTTTCCAAGTTGTTCGATTTTTTTTTCAAATGATGTTTTCCCACCAGTTACCTCTTGTAAAAGAGATCCAATTTTTCCAATTTCTGTTTGTTTACCAATATTTACAACAATAGCCTTACCTCGTCCTTCCTGGGTCATAGTACCCATATAACAGACATTTTTTCTTTCAGCCAATTCAGTTTCGTTGGAATAAATCAAACTATAATCTTTTAAAACACCATGAGACTCTCCTGTAAGTGACGATTCGTCTATAACAAGTCCAAAAGACTCTATTAATCTGCAATCTGCTGGGATTCTATCCCCTGCTTCAAATTCGATTATGTCTCCAATAACTAGTTCATGAGCATTTATTTGGAGTTCTATCCCACTTCTGAGTACTTTTGCTTTGGGTGAGCTTAATTTTGATAATGATCGAATGGTCCTTTCGGAACTGTTTTCCATAATAAAACCAATTCCTGCAGTTATGAAAACCACTACTAGTATAGATATCGCTTCTAGATTTCTTCCAATAGAATATGACAAAATAGTTGCAATTAATAAAAATATTATTGGTAAATTACTGAATTGGGAAAATAAAATACTAAATTTCGAACGTTTTTCAATTTCGGGTAGAATATTTTGCCCATAAATTTTCTGTCTTTTTTTTATTTCTTCTTTAGAGAGACCATATATTGAGTTACTACTCAGTCTTGAAATGACGTCTAGATGGGATATCATATGCCATAAATTACTTGTTTCTATGTTTTTATTATTCAATGAATATTTTATATTTTTATTTGAACAATCTGTTGTTAAAAAAGATTTAGGTAATTGATGAAAGTCTCATGATTCAGTGAACAAATATTACTATACACTAACATGTGAATTAACTATCAAGTTATTTATTGGTTAATAATATATTTAGTTTAAAAAACATTAATATGTGATCCATATCTGTAATAATTAATTTCTAACACATTTAAATTATGAAACACTATCAAGTGTAAGTCAGATGATCGACGTTGTAGACCATCCCCTTATCTTTGTTGCATATATTATATATTATTTTATTAGATATATTGTATATAGGTCTAATCTGTTCCAATATCTGTCATTAACAACACATAACCTATAATTTATTATCTTTAAAAAGAGTAGAGAGTAATTATTTTTTACAATATAATAATAGTACAAGTATATATAGGTAATATTATGTTTCTGTATTATTATATAATTAAATGAGAGGAGAATTCCTAGTTAATCTATTTCCATAGATTAATATCTACCCATTTAGTTAGCATAATAAATCTTTTATGTATAATAAATACAACATGATACATGGAGAAATTTGATCTTATAGTTATTGGTTCAGGGGCAGGACTAGACGTCGCTACTGCAGCAGCAAAGAAAGGACTAAAAGTTGCCATTATTGAAAAATCTAAACTAGGAGGAACATGCCTAAATGTCGGAGGTATACCCTCAAAATTACTTATTTATAGCGCCAACATACTTGAAATTATTAAAAAAGCCGAGATTTTTGGCATTAAAGTTAAGGAATATTCAATTGATTTTGAAAAGATAATAAACAGAGCTAACAAAATTGTTGATACAGACTCAAATAAAATAAAAGAAGGATTAAAAGAAAGTAAAAATCCTCGTCTTTTTTTACAAGAATGCAAATTTATAGGAGAAAAGAAAATCGCAATAGCAAATGAAATTATAACTGCTGATAAAATTCTCATTGCTTCTGGGACAAGACCATATATTCCTAAAATAAAAGGATTAGAAAATGTTGATTATATAACTAGCAATGAAGCATTACGTCTAAAATACCAACCAAAAACCCTTACTATAATAGGTGGTGGCTACATAGCCTGTGAATTAGCTCATTTCTTTGGTACTTTAGGAACTAAAATTAATATAATACAAAGAAATAATTTTTTGATACCAAATGAAGATGTAGATGTTTCAATGGAATTCACAAAAATATTTGCCAAAAAATATAATGTATATTTAGGATATAATACGGAAATTGTTCGTTATAATTATGACAATACAAATAATCAAACAAAAAAGAAGATTTTTAATGTAATAATTAAGAACAAATTTGGAAAATCCCTGGAAATTGATTCTGAGCAATTACTAATTGCCACAGGTAGAATTCCAAATTTGGATTTGTTAAATATTGAAAAAGAGGGTATTAAACTCAATGAAAATGGTTTCATACACGTTGATGAATATCTACAGACAAATAGTCACGGAATTTTTGCAATAGGAGACGTTATTGGAAAATATCAGTGCATGCATAATGCCAAAAATGAAGCACATTATGCATACAATAATATTCTCTATCCTGAAAACAAATTATCTGTTAATTATAATGCAATCCCACATGCTATTTTTACCAGTCCACAAATTTCAGGTGTAGGATATACAGAACAACAACTAAAGGAAGAGAAGATCGAATATGTTAAGTCTATATATACTTATATTCAAACTGCAATGGGAAAAGCAATAGAAGATAAAGATGGATTTGTAAAATTTCTTATTGATAAAAAAAATAAATATATTCTAGGGTGTCATATTATGGGAACTGATGCATCGATTTTAATTCATGAAGTATTGGTGGCAATGAAAACAGGGAAAGGAACAATAGATAACATCACTAATACTATACACATACATCCTGCATTATCTGAAGTAGTTAGCAGAGCTGCTTCTTCTATTAATAATTTTTGATCTAGTATTTAATATATAGATCTGATGGATTGATTAATTCATAATATCCTTGATGATTGATTTTAACCACTCGAAAAACGACTAAATTTTTTTCTTGAAGTAAAATATCAAGTTATAGATCATTATCTTATATATTTTAATATTTTTTAATTTTGTAGTATTATTATTTTAAAAAAAAATTTGTCCTGACTAGAACAATGAAAAAAATTTATTAGATATAGTAAAGAATATCATTTAGTTATTTTTTGTATATAATATGGAAGGCAATGAAAAATCAACTCAGGTTCAAATAATAATGACATCTATTCCACTTCAAACAGCTACTTCTGAAGATACTGTTGAGACAATTTCTAACAAAATGAAAGAAAATCAAGTTGGATCCGTAGTAGTTGTAAATGAGAAGAATCATCCACTAGGAATTGTTACTGAAAGAGATATTGTAAGAAGAGTAATATCAGAGGGTAAAGATCCTAAAATTACAAAAGTTGGTGATATTAAGACAACTTCATTAATAACAATAGATCCTGAAACTAGTGTCTATGATGCAGCACTAATTATGACCAAATACAGAATCAGAAGATTACCTGTAGTAAAAGATAATACAATATATGGTATTATCACATCAGACGATCTTGTCAAGTATCTATATGAGAAAAATAAAAAAGACCCAATGCTAACTGCCATGGGAAGATTTAAAGATATAGAAAAATTGGAGTAATTTCAGATTTCAACTTTTCTAATTATCATGTTTTATTATTTATTTGTTATATTATTGATCTCTTCAAGTATAATATTAACATAATTAGCAAATATGAAGGAAGTTATAATAAGTTCTAAAAATCAGCAAGTATCCATCATCCTCGATACTTGGTCCAGGACATTAGCTTGTGTTTTCTGTTGATTCTTATTTTTATCAATGAACTATATATAAAAAATCACTAAATAATAATGATTATTATGAATTAATTACATTAGTATAATTGGATTAGGTCAAATTTTATTTTTTATCGATAGTATTATAAAATAAATAATACTATTAGATTGAAAATTTATAGAATTGAAACTCCATTTGTTTGTTTTTGTTTGAGTATTATAAATGTAACATATGTAATAATAATAACTTTTAGAGAAAATAAGAAAAGAAAAAATTTAATTTTTACTTATTGTTTAAAGATTCTTTATATGATGTTCTCACTATATCAGTTTTAGTAATAATTCCACTCAATAAACCTTTATTATTAACAACAGGCAAACCACTTATTTTGTTTCTTATCATTATTCTAGCAGCATCTGATAAATCGGTATTAATCGAAACTGTCAAAGGAGATCTTGTCATTATATCTTCTGCTAATAAAATCGAGCTTAATCCTGAAGCAATGAATATTTGATTATTAATATTTTTTGCACTTATTGAAATTTTTTCAAGGAGAATACCTGACAGAGGTAACAAATCACGAGAAGTCACAATACCAATTGGTTTTTTGTGTTCAATGACCACAATTCTAGATACTTTGTAAGTGTTCATTAACAGAATAATCATATGTATGTTCTCATCAGGAAAAACCGTGTAAACTTTTTTTGACATGGAATCTTTTACCGTATACTTATTTTTAACATGATAAGCGAAATACTCTACTATATCGGTTTTAGTAATAATTCCATTTTGGTATCCTTTATTATCAGTTACTATTACAGAACTAATATTATTATCTAACATTGTCTTTATGCTTTTATCTATTGATGAATCAATATCTACAGTAAGTACTTTCTTTGTCATAATTTCTTTGATTAAGATTTCAGATAATCTTTTCTCTGTAAATGTAGAATATAAAAATTTTGCAATATCTTTCTCTGTAATTATTCCAACTAATTTTTGATTCTGTAAGATGACTAATCTACTTATATTATATCTAATCATAAAATTCCTTGCATCTGCTAGGGTATTGTATGATTCAAGATAGATAATTTCTCTACTAATATCATAAGAACTCACTAATGTATTATCACTTTTATTGGCTGATAATTTCATCAAATAAGTATTACCTTTTTCACTACATATAAAATCTCCGTTTTTTTCATAATAATGCAAAAGTCCTTTATCTACCATTTCTGCAGTATACCGTCTTAATTGTTGATGAGAGAGAGACAATTCTCTTTGTATTATTTTTTTGCTAATTGGTTTAGCTGCGAGTTTAAGAATTTCGCTATATATTTTTGATTGTCCAGATAATATAATTATCTTTTTGGTCATTAAACTTTGATCTAATCATAATCACCTAGGAGTAATTATAAAAGAATTGTGGCTATCTATTAAATAAATGATCCTTTAAAAATATAACAATTAATTTAGTCAATCCTTCTTCATGTAATCTCTTTATTGCCTAAAATTCTGATTTTAGTAATTCTTGCTCATCTAAACTTCTACGTATTCCATGCCAACCTAACATAGGATTAGCTTCTTCAGGTTCATTTTATCCTCCCTCTAAATTTCTAAACTCGTCTGTTCTTGCGTCCAATGTTCTTACCCAAACTGTTTTTGGATTAAATCCTTCAGCAATTGGTCTTATTCCATCCATTAGAATCTTTATATACTGTTGTTGGTTTCCTTGTTTCACTAGGCTAGATGAATACCATACAATGTAATTAAATGCTCTATTCGTAGTAAACCTACTCCATCTACTTTAGATGCTATTTGTTTGGCTTCTTTCCCAAATGCGATATTTACTTTTACTTTTGTATTAGTTATTGGGATAAATGGGATTTTTGCACCAACCTGTTCTTCAAATTGTTCTTGTTTTCTAATCAATTTCAACTTACCTTCATAAACTATGCCATTGTATGCATCAACAGTAACTTCTTGGTCATCTCAAAATTCTTGTGGCTTTTTGGGTTCCAACTATTGCTGGAATTACCATTTCCCTAGAGACTATTGCAGCATGACAAGTTCTACCACCAAGGTCAGTAATAATAGCAGCAGATTTGCTCATTCCAGGAACTAAATCAGGAGAAGTCATTGTTGTTACGATTATATCTCCATTCTCTATTTTTGTAATATCGTTTTTTCTTAAAATAAGTTTTACCTTTCCAGTTACTATACCAGGAGATGCGGCAGTGCCTTGTAAAATTTCCTTATTGTCATTATAAGATGTATCAATCTTCTCAACTATTTCCTTTGTTTTTGTAGTAATCGCTCTGATCTGGACAAAAGTTATCTTACCTGATTCATCTATAGCAAATTCTATATCTTGTGGCTGACCTCCATAATATTTCTTGATCATTATTCCATATTTTCCCAATTTCAGAATTTCATCCTTTGTTCATACCTGTGCATGTACCTTATTTGCTGGTAATTGACTTCGACATTTGTGCCCAGAGTATAATCATAGAAACCCATCTTTTTTTTTGGACATTTTTACTTCGATAATTGCCTCTTGTCCTGCTCCTTTTCCTACTTTAGCTTTACTAACTTTGTAGGAATCAGGTGTAACGTCTCCGCCAACTATACTTTCACAGAATCCCGAGGTAGATTCAATCAAAATTATATTGTCTCCAGTACTGGGATCAATAGTGAATATGATACCAGATTTTTGAGCTTTTACCATTTTTTGAACTATTACAGCTATACTCACTTTTGAAAAACCATGTTTTGAACGATAGAAAATAGCCCGTGGTTCAAATAATGAAGCCCAGCATTTCTTGATTGATTCAATTAATTCCTCTTTTCCATTTACACTAAGAAAAGAAGATTATTGTCCTGCAAATGAAGCAAACGGTAAATCTTCAGCAGTAGCTGAACTTCTTACTGCGCATAATATATCCATTTTATTTGGAAAATTATTAACATCTTTGTCATATTCATGGTCTTTCTCTGATAAATCCTTATATGATTCGATAATTTTTGACTCTATTTCAGAAGGCATTTTACCTGAAAGGATAATTTTTTTTATTGTCCCTGAAGCTTTTAACAATTCTATAGTATTCTCTACATCTGTATTTTTTATGATCTGGTTTAACTGGTTTTCAAGATTATTTATCTGTATTAGATGATCAAATGATGAGGTAGTGACAATAAAACCTAAAGAAACACGAATGCCGAATTTAATCATTTCAACAATATTTGCTACCTTTCCACCTGCTATTTTTATGTCGTGGTTTCCAATTTGGTCAGGCCCTATTACATACCCATAATTCGTAATGAGTGTATAATCTTCAAGCATTTAAAAAATTTTAAATTAAAAGATTTTATAGTATAACTATGTCAATATGCAAGGTTCTTGTATTTGGAAATCGATTAGTAGAAAAAGATAAACTTCCATTAGAATTAATTCCCTATTTAGAAAAAGAATTTCCTGAAATTGAATTCAAGGAATTTGATTCTATTGAAGAGCTTCAAAATGAGGGCTCTGTCCTTTACATTATTGATTCTGTAGAAAATATTGAAAATGTAACTATTATTTATAATATTGACCAAATAGAAATATCTAATTCTCTCTATACTATACATGACATGGATTTAGGATACATGTTAAAATTGATGAAAAAAGTAAATATGATTGATAAAGTTATTATTTTTGGCATTCCTATCAACACTCTTTCAAAAATTGAAATCTTAAATCAATTAGAAGAAAAAATTAGATCCATTTTAATTTAAGAAAATGGCTTGCACAACTCATACACGGGTCATAAGCTCTAATTACCTTTTCCAATTCATGATGTATTTCATGCTTAGTTTTATTTAATATTCTGGGTAATAGTAACCTAATATCATTTTCCATTTTTATCTGATTTTGTGCAGTAGGAATAACAAAATTTGCATATGTAACCTTTGAATCTTTGTCTATATCTAAATGATGATACAGTGTTCCTCGTGGTGCTTCTATAACTCCCACACCTCTTCCTTCACCTTTTAAAGTTATTTTCGGAGGTGGTTCTGATTTAAGGTCACTTTCTTCTAAAAGTTGAATAGAGTGGTCCATGCAATGTAATATTTCAATTGCTTGAGCCAAATTGTTGTGATATATGTTATTTGAGGGAAATATTCCTAAATATTTAGATAAATCTTTCTTAGATATCCTACATAACTTGTCATTACTTAAATTCATTCTTGCCAGAGCACCTACCATGTACTCTTTAGCACTGAATCTGAAACCTGTAGCTTGAGAATAAGGAATTATTATGCGTTCCAGATAATTCCAAAAATCTTCTTCCTTTACATTGAGGCCTGTGGATGTAAGTATGCTCCCTTCTAAAAAACTGTAATCATCACTGACAAGGGATATGAAATTAGTTTCTCTAGTAAAATTGAAATCACTTTTGTAAAATATCTCCGTTAATTCAAATACGTATTCTCTAGCTGTTTTTAACTGATTCAGAATTTCATTAATCTCTTCTGATGAGGGCATATGAGAAAAATAACCGATTTTTTGAAAGGTTGGATGCACGGCCCTTCCAGCTATCACTTTTGAAAGATTATTTCCAACACTTTTGACTGCAAAAGCTTGTTTTATTAGATACTCTTGAGATTCATCAAAATCAAAAATTGAATCTTTACCAAAGATATCTGGTAAACAGAAAAAATAAAGATGTAGTGCATGATCTCTTATCATCATA
>JAATVK010000141.1 GCA_014523485.1 Nitrososphaerales archaeon TH5894 | reverse complement strand
GTATAATGCGTATACCTCTCTCTTTGATTACAATCATATCATCTTTTTTGATATCTCTAATCATTTTACACTCCGCTATTTTATTATATGTATCAACAACTATACACTTATCCATCATAATATTTTTGACATTCATCCAAATACCATCATAAAAAATCTGTGTTGGTTTATTGGTTGTACTATAAAATAAGTCAGGCATTACCATGTCCTTTGGGGCAGGTTCTAACAATACACTTTGTGTAGTAATTGGTTGAGCTCCAGCTCTGTAAATAGATTCTAATATTTGATTAAGATGATTTTTATCTTTACCTTCTACAATAAGTCTAGCGTAACTAGGATCAGTTTTATTCTTACCAACAGTGAATTCCAGTACTCTAAATTCTCCTTTTAAATCCATTATATTGTCAAAGATATTAGTTAAAATCATTGAGTCTATAAGATGTCCTTTGACTTCAATTTCCTGCTTAAAATTATTATTATTATTATTATTATTATTATTTAATGACGCCAAATTGTAATACAAATAGTATATTTTAAGTAATTAAGTATTAATCAAATTGGAAGAGAAAGTTTCCCGGTATATTCGGATAGACTATGGTCTTTCTTGATCCGTGATACAATATTATTTTTATCTTCTTCTGAAAACCATTGTGCTATAGTTTTAGCTATTCCATTTTTATCGCAAATTACAATAACATAACCACTGGCTTCTTTGAATACAGCAATTAAGTTTTCTTCTCCAACAGGAACCCATACATTTGTTTTTGTATCCTTCAGAGCTAGAGCAGGCATTGCTGCATTTCCAGTATATAAATTTAACAAATCCTGCGATTGTTTAACACGTTTCTCTCCTAATTTGAGGGCCGTGAAATATTGCATAACAACAGTATATTATGAATTCTTATCTAAATGTTTTAGTATATTTGCAAGGGTAGGATGAAAATCTGATCCTTCAATATTACCACTGACCTTCAAAAACTGAGATAAAAATTCAAATGAATAACCATTTCTAAAATATTGATTAGCTTGTAAGAACATTTCTATCTTATCTAGCTGCTTTACAAGATGTACTTCTTTTGTTTGATTTAGTGTATATTCTTTCCATAACTCTGAGTAAAGTATTGCTATTTTACTTGGAAAAGAAGATATTATTACTTTCATTGCATTATCTTCTTTGGTATGTTTTTCTAAAACAGAAATTTCTTCGGGCATATAATCTCCTATTATGGATTCTGCTAGATCATGTATTATACATAGCTTCATTACTTTTTCCGTATCAAGACCTAATAAATCAGAAAAAACCATTGACAAAGCAGTTAATGAATAGCTGTGGTCTGCAACCGATTCAGCTTTTAGAATTTTGGCTTTGGATATCCATCCTGTCCTTTTAATAGTTTTTAACTTAAGAATATAGTCTATAAGATTACTAAATTTATAATCATTCATTTTACATTCATATAATTATATATCGATTAAATTAAAATTATTATTCATATCTTTTATTATTATTAGTATTATTATAGTATAATAATAAAAATTAGAGGTAAGACAAAAACAAGATTATAGAAAAGATTTCTAAATTTAGTAAATGGAAATATGCCATGATAATAAATGGATTTAGATACAAATCAAATAGATATGCTAAGCCTGATGTAACAATAGCTAACATTATAGTTATAATGATTATTATTATGACATTTTGTATTTGTCCCATTTAAAGACACTACTTTCCCTTTTTTATTTAATGAATTATTTAAGATTTCCATGCTATATCCAATATTTGAAGTCTTTTATTTACTGTTCTACTTAGTACAAAAAGCAGATCCGAAAGTCTATTCAAATATATGAGAACCAGATTGTTAATAGTATCTTTCAACAATAATTTTGAAACATTGGTTTCTGCTCTTCGTGTGATGCTTCTAGCAATATGGAGAGTAGAGGATTCAACAGAACCACCTGGTAGAATAAAATAAGTTATAGGAGATAATTCTTTTTCATAGTTATCGATATCATTTTCCAATACTGTAATCATAGTAGATTGAACTCTTAAAGAAGTGGACTTTGAAAGGTCTGGATCAGCTAAATCAGAGCCTATAATGAATAACTCATTTTGAATCCTATTAAGCGTAATTATAATATCGGAAAAAGATTGATTATTGTTATTATTATTAGTTTTATTCTGTGACAAAAGAGATATTGATAAACCGATGAATGAATTCAGTTCATCTATTGAACCATAGGCAATTATTCTAATATCACTCTTTGGAATTCTTTTTCCATCAATAAGTCCTGTTAAACCCTTGTCTCCGGTTTTAGTATATATTTTCATATAACTAATTCTGGATTCAGTGAAATAATATCCTATACTTTAACCAACTAACTAATAATTAGTAAGAATGTACTTCAGCTTTATGCTCTCTTAGATACTTCTTCTTCTTGAACCTTTCATTGCACTTGTCACATTTAAAAGGTTGATCAAATTCTAAGAGAAATCGTTGTTTCCTCTCTTCAGCAGTTTCGATGACCTGATTGGGTTCAGGATTAGGGGAATTATTCATTATGATTTCTTCTAGAAAATTATTTTTAATCTTTATTTAGTTTTAGAAAAATAGTTATGTTAGATTGATTATGTAAAAAATTACATATTTTTTTTATGAATATTTTTTATTAATTAACAAGAGCAATACCTACAAAATAGAATATATATTGAGTCAATTTTAATGAATATTCAATGCCGTCGTAGCTCAGCCTGGGAGAGCACTCGACTTGATTGATTATCTAATTATTCAAGGGTGAAGCTGAAGACCGAGCTGTCGTGAGCTCAAATCTCACCGACGGCATTAATTTATATTATATCAGAGAATTTAGAAATATTGTATTATTGGAAAGTATAATACAAATATTAAGAAGAATATTTTGTTCACATGACGATTCCTTTTCCTTTAGAGTGTATAATGATTTTGATTTTAGCGAATATAACAAATGCACAAAATGTGGTAAAACACTTGGCTATTTCAAGGGATTTGATGAGGATTTGAGAGGATGATTTGAATTGGTGCTAAGGATCAATCTTCAAATCTTAATAATTAGTTGGTGGTTGGGTGCAGCTACAGCATTGCTCTCATTTTTACTTCCTATATATACTCATCATATTATAGTTGGAGGAATTGGATGGTCAATAATTCTTATAAGTACTATACTTATAATCTATGAAATAAAGAAGATAAAAAAAGAAGATAAAAGAACTAAAGAACTATAAAACAAAATTAAAGGCTTTCTTTTCCGCCTTGTTCCTCTATTACTACAAGAGTAACAGTAGATGTAATACCAGGCACTTTTCTTATTTTATTTGTTATAGTATTATTCATAGATTCTGTATCATTAGATCTAACCTTTACGAAAACATCATGAACTCCATAAGTTCCTCTTACCTCTTTGACATCGGGCAAATTTGTTAATTCACTGATAATTTTTTCCTCAGAGCCTAATGTACAATTAACTAAAATATATGCTGTGGGCATAGCTTAATTTAGTTTTATTAATATTTTAGTTTTGTTTTTTTTAGCAATTTATAATAGATAGAATAATAAATTTTTAGTTAAATTAGCAATAAAATTTATAATTATTACACAATATTACAAATCTATATGTATTGAAAATGATTATTTGATGACATGAGGTTACCTCTGAAAGATAGCGATTATTTTGTTATAAGAGTTAATGAAACTATTAAAACCATCGATGAAGAATTCTTTAATTTTTTAAAACCGAAATTGCAAATGAAAAAAGTTGATGTGATGTTAGGAGATGGGACAATAACAAATGCACAAACTTTTGATCTCACAGAAATTACAAATGAATTCCGACGAATTTTACAAAGTTTAAAAGATTGGGCATTTACGGATATTTCGGATTCTAAAACCGAAGATTTGTATAGATTGTATTTTCAAATAACATGTAATGTTGATAAATTTTACATATATGGATATTTTGGAATACAATTTCATGCTTTACATTATTACAAATTAGATAAAGAAGTTATAAACATTCAGAAAGAATTGATAAAATTAAATCACGATGTATCAGATTCTTTTATTTCACTTGCGAACAAAGGAAATGCCATAATAGAAGAGGAATTACGAAGGCAGGGATTAGATAACCTATCATTTGAAGAATTATTTACTAAAATATATGAAAATAGTAATTTAATGAACAATCTTGAACATAAAGTTTTAAAACTCGAAAAACGATTTCCTGTAATTCAAGATAGTGAAAATAAAAGAGAACAATTAATTTCAAAATTAAATGATATGATCATAAAATTATATCACATAATATCTGTTAAAATCGACTACAATAGGCTAATGCAAGGAGAGGAAGGAGTTATATCATATTTTGAAATTGAAACTATTAAGAATAAAAAAACCGGAAAACGAGAGCCATATCTTGATACTAAAAAATTTAACAAAGAGATAACTGAAATTGTAACTAGTAAATTAAATGAAATAGCATCTTCATTGAAGGAATTAAGAACTAATACTAATATGAAAGTTGATGAAGATATCAAAATTAATACTAGATGAGATTTACTAATAGTAGATAACAAATAGTATAAAGAAATAGTAAATTATAATTATAATTGATATATGTAATCTAAGGTATAATAATGAATAATGAATTAAATTTAGAAACAAAAAACTTACCTACATATGATGAAATAATTAAAGGTAGAGAATTATTAAAGAAAAATTTTATAGATAAGACTCCTCTTTATAAATCAAATACTTTTTCTAATTTAATTGGTACAAACATTTTCTTTAAAAATGAGGCTTTTCAAAAAACTGGATCGTTTAAGGTAAGAGGAGCTCTCTACAAAATAAACTCTCTCTCTGAAGAGGAAATAAAATATGGGATAATTGCTGCTTCTGCAGGGAATCATGCACAAGGTGTAGCTTATGCAGCAACTATTAGAAAGATTCCATGTACAATAGTAATGCCAATAAGTGCATCTCCAGCAAAGATTGCGGCTACGAGATCTTATAATGCACAAGTTAT
>JAATVK010000140.1 GCA_014523485.1 Nitrososphaerales archaeon TH5894 | reverse complement strand
TTGCCACCTAATTCTTCGAAGGAAGTTTGGTCAAACTCTTGTTCAGATTCTTCATCTTTGACATCTTCTTGTTCGGCAGCACCATCATTGCCACCTAATTCTTCGAAGGAAGTTTGGTCAAACTCTTGTTCAGATTCTTCATCTTTGACATCTTCTTGTTCGGCAGCACCATCATTGCCACCTAATTCTTCGAGGGAAGTTTGGTCAAACTCTTGTTCAGATTCTTCATCTTTGACATCTTCTTGTTCCAAACCTTGATAATCAGCTATAGCCTCTTCTTCGTCGGCAGCATTAGCTAATTTGAATGAAAAATTAGATTTAAAACTTGGATCAACATCTAATAACATTTGGAATGGTGAGGAAGTCACCATCGCTGTAGACATGACAAAAAGAAATGAGAGAATACTTATATTATATGAGAGATTGCTCTGTTTTTTCATTATTAACGTAATCAAATAATACTAATATTAAAAACTTTATCTAGTCTTTGTTTTATAATATTTTTCTACATTTTGATAATATAAAAAAAATCTATTTAATTCTCTAAATAAAATTCACTAATAATATTTATTAAAATAAAGTCAAAAAACAAGAATTTAGTATTTCAAAATTTCATATCAGCATTATATTATCAAATAATATTGCTCATTATCATAAAAATTGTTAATTTTATTTTTTAACTAGTTCTATTATATTTTCAAATAAATTAGTTCGGGGGTTAGAAACTTTCGTATTTTAATAAATTATAGTTATATGATGCATTTTCTTCTATAAATTTATTTTGAGGAATTTTTTCGATTCCATGTTTTTTTGTTCTTAATGATGCCATTACTGCTCCCACACCAAAGCTAAAAGCCCACAATGGATCACGCTCCTTTATAAAGGCACAAGTAAAGGCCGATGCAAGGATATCTCCTGCACCTGTAGAATCTGAAGTATTTACTTTATTGATATCAAGCCAATAATGTTTATCTGTATGTAACATATGGATTCTTTGATTTTCTGAATAAAGAGCATATTTTATAATATTATTTACTTTTAATTTAATAAGAGCATTTATATCATTACCGCCTGTAAAACAAAAGAGTTCTTGAGGATCCAACTTTATAGCATCAATATTTTTAAAAAATAATGGATCTAAACTTTTATACAAAATAACTTTATTATTTGTGTCTATAGTTCTAGTATATCCTTGGGGATCTAACATTAAAAAATTGTTATTATGATTATTTATTAAATACTTTATGACTGAATATGGAACCTCATCAAAAACTGGACTAATAATCCAACCATCAGTACTAATTTGTTCTAAATCAGGAACCAAAATAGGATCGCATTTAGCTAATAAATATAGTTCTCTATTTAATCCATTAATTTTTAAAATAAATTTGGTTGTGGGAGATTCTGAAAGTGAATTATTATTAACTTCAAAATTGGAATTTTTAAAAAAAAGTAAATCGTTATCATCAAAATCTTGCCCAAATTTAGTAACTAGTCTAACTTTAGCTCCAAATTGTTTAGCAATAAGACCGCAATAACAAGGAGGTCCTCCTAAACTGTAAGTTATTTGGTTATTTTCAAGAATTATTTTATCCTTTACTATATTTGAAACAATTGTTAGTTTCATTTTACCTTTATTTTTTTATTTTTATAATATTAACTATTGTAAATCTAATAGTTTAACTTTATAAAATTAAAAATAGTAATCTTAATTATAAATATATTCAATAAAATCCATCTTAATTGAGATTTATTAATTTATGAAAAGTGTGAATGATAGAGTTTGATAAGTATCCTGATTCTATCATCAAGTTGATAAAAGAAACCTCTATTATATTAGTAAATTATAATAATAAATTGATAATAATAGAGGATAACTATTGAATAATAATTATAGTAATCACCACCATTCACTAGAAAGGGGAAATTATATTAATATTCTAACATATAAAAAAAATGGAGAACCAGTATCAACCCCAGTTTGGTTCATTTTTAAAGATAATAAAATTTTCTTCCGTACTAGTAATAAATCAGGAAAATTTAAACGAATCAAAAATAATAATAATATTAAATTTGCCTTATGTAATATTCGCGGAAAGGTAAGAGGCGAATGGCATAATGGAGTAGCAAAAGTAGACCCTAATAATAAGTGGGTTTTTTCGCAAATAAATGAAAAATATGGCTTTTTTGCTCATCTTATGAACATCATATACAAAATCAAAAAAATGGATATTATTATTATATATATTGAAATACTCGATTGAACTTAAAAAGAAGACTAGAAAATACGAATTATATCACGAGTTAATTGTGATAGTTTCAGCTTCGAAAGTAAGTAACAATTCCCGTAACAATTCCGTTCTCTTAATTTATATATTTTAAATGGATTAATAAAATAATATTTCCGAGTAGATACGTCAAATTATAGTCAGTGTTTGTAAATTGTATTTGAAACATCGAATTTGGTGCAATGGTTCTTTAAAATAGAAATCTTCTCCTTCATCTATCCAGTATAATTTAGGACAGATCAATATTATGAATGGCATTTCTAAATGATATTAATTAGATTTCCTTCAAGATGAACCAAATTATTTCTTGGTTCTTAATAAGTAGGATATATTGTAGATAATATTATTAACTTCATTGAATATACATATTCAGTTATCATTGGACTAAAATCTTATACTAGTATAATCCCCTTCCTCAATGAGGATGTCATTATTTTCTTATACCAAAAAGTAATACAATACTATTAATAGACGTTTTATCTTGAAAGCGAGCATATTGTATCATGCAGGGACCATACCAATGTGAGTTAATTCTATTTCTTTATAACAATCTTTATTTTGCAATGCTACCCATTAAGAGGTGATATGTACTAAAGTTAAATTCTTAGTGAAGATTAAAACAAAATTTTATCGTTATACTTTTCAATAAATATCCAAGTACACTATAAAGGCTCGGTATGAACCACAACTTTAGAAGCTCCCATATCGTTCATTATCATTTGTTGGACATCAGTGGCAATTTGATGAGCATCATATATAGAAAGATCGCTTGGATTTAAAGATTGAATTGTTATTGTTAAAGTAATATGCTGATCTCCATCCATATCTACTATTCCAATATCCTTACAATCGACTACACCTTCTATTTTAAAACAAGATTTACGAATCTTTTCTAGGTATAAAGAGTTAACTTCTTTTTCAATTCCAATTTTTTTAATTTCCTCTGTTTCAAATTCAATATGAGTTGTTATATGTTGTATAAGTGGAATGTCATTCCTAACTTTTGACTCAAAAGTTTCTATAATATTATGAGCGGCTCTAAGATCTAATCCACTATCAACTTGAACATCTAAATATAGATGTAATAATCTTTTATTATTATTATTATTGAGTCTCAAGTCTTTCGTAATTTTATTTTTAATAGGATCATTGTAACGACCTTCAATTAAATTACTTTCACGGAAATTGTTATCTCTTGGTTTATTTGAAAATGTCGGTAATTGTGAGAAGTATATTGAATGTACATTTTTAATTCCATCAGTTTCTGAGGCAATTAATCGTACGATATCTGTTAAGGTTTCTGACTCAGATTCAATTGCATCAACATGAACTAAAACATCTGAATTTGGAATTATTTTTCTAATCCTGTCCTCAACATTTGTTGCAATTTTATGTGCTTTATCATTAGTTGATGTCCTTGGTACTTCAATATGAAGATCTATGAATATTGCAGTTCCCACATTTCTAACTCTAATATCGTGGGCTCTGTTCACGCCTTCTAATCCCGAAATGGATTCCAATACGATGTGATTAATACCTTTAGGAGCCTTATCTAAAAGAACATCTAGAGTACGTTTTCCTAACCCAAGGGAGGTATATATAATCATACAAGAAATTATTAGTGCAGCATATGCATCTCCATTTGGCATTTTAAAAAATAGTACAGTACAAAGTCCCAGAATAACAACCGAAGATGAGATCATATCTGCTTTAAAATGTAGCGCATCAGCCTCAATGGCCTGGCTACCATATTTGCGAGCAACTCTAAATAAAGTTTTTGATCTCCAATAATCAACTACTATTGAAATTATCATTATTGCAAAAGAATAAAATGTAATCTCTGGTTCAATACTTTTAACGAAAATTCTTTCTAAACCCTCGTAAAAAATATATGCTGCAACCAGGAAAAGAAGTAATATTTCTGCAAGACTGGAAAGACTCTCAATTTTAGCATAACCATATGTAAATTTTGAATCAGGAGGCTTCATTACAATTCTAATTGCATAAAATGTCATGAGAGCCGCAAGTACATCTAGCCCAGAATGGAAAGATTCTGAAAGAATCCCAAGACTATTCGTAGAAAATCCAATGATAAGTTTGAGTATAGCAAGGCTAGCTGATGCAGCCATAGAAGTTATGACTATACGTTTTTTTTCTTTATATGCTAAATCTCTATTTTTATTGAAACGATGATTATCTCCTTTATTGATGTTATTGAATGAAGGAGTCTTATCATTATCAGGCACGACTACTATAATCCTTATTCGAACTAAATATAAATAGTATTTAAATGTCATCAATAAAAAAATTTGAATGAAATTTATTTGAAACACAATTTTTTATTTTACTGATATATCAAAATCAAGTAAAAGATTATATAAAATAATAATATGTTTGGATGAATCATGGAATTTTTAAAACTAGCTACAAATAAAATATAACTTAGGTATACAAATGATTATTCATTGAAAAAATATCCTTTATTTTAATATCCTTTTTTCGTATGTTTTAGATTCTAATTAGTTTATCGATTAATAATAACATATTTGGAGAACCTGTTTTTCGGGATCCAGTATATAAGTATAAAATAGTTGCTGAAGGATTATCTGATCCCACTGGAATAGTTTTTATTGATAATGATATTTTAATAATAGAAAAGGAAGGAAAAATACGATTATTATCAGATCAACAGTTAGTCGCAAAACCAGTTTTAGTATTGAATATTAATCCAAAAAATTAAAGGGTAATATTAGGTATTGCATGTAATTGTAGAGAAATTTTCGTTTATGTAACTGAAGTAACTAATGGCGATGTCCTTAACAATAGAGTATATAGATTTTTGTGGAACGGGATTGAATTAACCAATAAAAAATTAGTCCTCGATTGGCCTGCTCTGCCTGGGCCTAATCACGTCGGTGGTAAATTAGTTTTAGAAGAGAATAGTAACTCTATTAATAATGATAATTTGTATGTTATTATAGGCGATCTGAATCATAGAGGAATTTTACAAAATTTAGTTGCAAATGATAAACCTAATGATACCGGAACATTTTGAGGATAGATTCTGAGGTTGGTTCACCAGTCGATACTAATCCATTTTATTAGCATCCTGATACTTCAAAATATTTTGCTTATGGTATAAGAAATAGTTTTGGGATCACACTTGACCTCGTGACAGGCACATTATGACAAACTGAAAATAGACCTAGTCAATATGATGAGATCAATAGAGTTAAGCCAAGTTTCAATAGTGGATGGATTCAGCTAATAGGACCTAAGTCTTTGACTGAAAAAACAGTAGATGATCTTCAAATATTCCCTAATTCTTTATACTCAGATCCGCAATTTGTTGGAATGATCCAGGAGCTTTAACAGGTATCTAATTTATCACTTTTTCAAAATTAGAAAAATATCTTAATATGTAGAAAAATATCTTAATATGTTATTAGTCGGAGATTATAACAATGGTAATATTTATATTGTATCCCTTATTGAAGAAAGAATTAATATTTTATTAGATGAATCGTATAAAAATCTTTTAGACAGAATTGTTGATAATGACTAAGACGTGGATCCACTTATTTTTGCGACTGGATTTGGTGGTATTACAGAAATTGGACCAGATGGGGATCTTTATGTCTTATCGTTTGAAGATGGATATTATATAAAATTTATAAATAATAAAACTATCCTCACGTTTGCTGAGCAAAATTTTATCTAGTTTGAAGGGATAAAATTATATCATATAGTAAAAAAAGATTTTAATCAGAATTGTCACTTTGAAATCCATGACAAATAAAAATATTCCTTAGAGCTGATAGCTAAGTTATTGAGATGTTGATAACGTTATAAATGAAAATGTCATAATACAATACAGGATTTATTAGGTTAAGTAAATCAGAATAAATATACTCATAGATTTGATATATATCTAAAGTAACAATTACACCTCCAAAAAATTTAAATAATGTTTATTATCTTAATTTTTAGTAACTTAATATAGAAAAATATATAACCTTGAATTGTTATTACAATAAATTCTTGATAAAGTAATTTAGTAACATTCACCATAAGTTTTTTACTATTTGATAATCTAGGATATTTTTTCCTATCTAATTTATATAGTTGAAATAAATTAGTTTAGAAAAAAATATTGAAATGTATAAATTGGTAGTATTACTATCAGTTTATAGAATATTGGCCCCGGTGCTGTTCTTTTTAATACTATTCTCTTTGAATTTGATTAGTTTAGACTTTATTAATGCTCAAACTAACTCTACAATAATTGTGGAAAATGAAGCAAACAAAAATTCACAGGACAAACCAATAGTAGAAGTATCTATTGAAGGGACACCAAATGATGACAAAATCCGTGGAGGGGATGGAAACGATGAGATAAATGGAGGGGATGGTAATGATATAATTTATGGTAAAGCGGGTGATGATGAATTTCAAGGAGGAGCGGGTGACGATATTTTAAATGGTGAGGATGGAGATGATACTCTCAATGGAGGTAAAGGTGATGACAAATTAGTTGGAGGTATAGGTACTGATGAACTCGAAGGGGGAAGTGGAGCAGATTTATTCGTATGTGAT
>JAATVK010000139.1 GCA_014523485.1 Nitrososphaerales archaeon TH5894 | reverse complement strand
TGCATTATATTCAAAAAATAGAATCTGTATCTCCAATAGAACATCAACTGGTTAGAAGCAAGAATTTGATATTGATAGGAGCTTGTCCCGTTTGTAAAAAAGGAAAGTTTCAAATTATTAGATCTAAAAAAACCAAAAAACGATTTATCTCATGCACCGATTACTTTTCTCATGGTTGTACTGCTTCTGCCCCACTTCCACAGCAAGGTTTAATTAAGAATACGAGTAAAATCTGCAAAGAATGCAATTGGCCAATACTAAATGTGTTTTATCCAACTAAGAGATACAGTAAAAACTTTTGTACAAATATTAATTGCCCTACAAAATTAATTTAAGATATTAATTTATAAATATCAGTCCTTCGATTCTTTAATAAAGGTAGTGTCTTCCTGACTTGGTCGATTCTTTCTCTTTTAATCTCTACAATTTCGATTCCTCTCTTATCGCCTAAATCACTAAGAGTAGATCCCAAAGGATCTACCACCATACTTCTTCCACAAAATATATTTCCAACTTGATTTGGTGCTATTATATATACTCCATTTTCCATAGCTCTTGCTTTGAGCATGGTAATCCAATGTTCTTCCTTCATTATACCCTGAACCCATCCCGATGGTATTACTATTATAACTGAACCATTAATAGTAAGTATTCTAGAGAGTTCTGGAAATCTTATATCATAACAAATCATCAAACCCATTTTACCTATTGTAGTTGTTATTGGTTTTGGAATTTTATCTCCTTTACTAAACTTCAAAGACTCTTTAAAACCAAAGGCATCATAAAGATGCAATTTTCTATAAATCGAAACGATTTTTCCATTTTTATCAGTACTAAAAGCAGTATCAAAAACTTTTTTATCTGCGTTATAAGGATTTCTTTCAAAGAATGTACCTACTACCCCTATTTTATATTTTTTAGAATACTGACATATTCTCTTTATAAATTTACTATTTGCTAGAAGTTCTGCAGTATTATAGAGTTCATCAAGTGTTTGAGTAGATGGAGAAAAAGCCATCTGAAATTCTGGGAAAAAAATATAATCAGCATGTTTATTTGATGCTTCTTTGATATATTTTAGTGATTCTAGTAAATTATCTTGCTTGTTAATTGAAGATTTCATCTGTACAATAGCAGACCAGAATTTTTTCTTTTTCATAGATATGTTCTTTACTAAGAAACATTAATATATTTTCCTATTTATGATCTATAACTAAAAATATTTATCCCAAATATTAAATATGATCTTGTATGTTATTATAATAAAAAATATTAGTAGGTGTTTTATGGCTTGATTGTTTAGATTTTCAATTATACCATATTTTATTGATCCAGTCTATATCTATGTTTATGTGTCTCAAATTAGCGCTTAAAGAACAATTATTTATTTCATCTAAATTCGGCTTAATATTTCCTATTAATTTTGTTTTGTTTTGATATTTTTTATCTAATAATTATATCAAAATAGATTGTCATAGACAAAAGAGTTAGATTTGATCTTTACATAAAATGTATCTATATCTTTAAAGTATATTCTGAAATGAACTTAATTAATATATTATCATTAAGCAGCTGTTTATTCCAACTAATATTGAGTTATTATGACCCAAGAATGAAATCATAAAGTTTGTGTTGTCTCACGATATCCTCAACAATTTCAAATCTAAAAATAACAATTGAGTTGTCTATATACTAGTCATGATAAATCAATAGTTATAATACTCTTCTTTTTCATATATTAGAAAGATGAATAGGTTAAAATAGCCTTTTTTTATTTCGCATATAGATATGAAATTCAAAGTTCTTTCAATAATATTTGCAATTTCAATATACCTTACCATTTTTTCTTCATTGTATAACGATAACAGCCTATTTTATGTAGACGCACAACAATCCACTATAAGCGATCATGAATTTCATGGTTATCTTGAACAAATGATAGGACATTTAGATGCATCAATTTTAAATGTTCAAAATAATAATCGTGTATTAGCTGTTGCTCATGCATTACACCCTATCGAAGAAATTGTAGATGTAATAAATAGTAGACTTATTCAGACCAATGAAACATTACCAAAAGATTTCTCAAACCGACTAAACAAGTATGTTCAAACAGTAAAATCAGATGATTTAGATAAAATTATTATAGAGAAAATGGAATTAGAGAAATTCCTTAATAATGCACTAGATAAAACTATATCTTTAGAAAAAAGAACTAATCGAGATCATATACTCAATGTTACTGCAGATTTAATAACTATTGCATCTGAGGAATATACCGAATCAATGAGTCAGGGAAAGATCATTAATTTCCTAGAATATCAGGATGGTCAACAGTTTTTTAAAAGAGCTTTAATTCTTTTAAATACGTCACAAACTTACTTGTCAGATAATGATAAGAATTACCTTACAGAGGTAAAGGAGCTGCAAAAAGGTATGAATTCCAAAATAGATCCAAGTGAAATAGATATGAATGTAAAAGACATACTCTGCGAGATCAAACAATCGTTTTATTGTTAACTGATTTTTTTAATTAATTAAAGAATAATATATTTCTATATGGAATTTGAAACAAGGATTTGATTCATGTCCTTTTACAAACGTAAATAATCTATACCTTGGTTGTAAAGGAAACTATTATTAAAATTAAAATCTTTATTATCGGTTATAAATCACAATTTAACACTACAAGGATCTGTCATTAGTGTTTAATATTTCAAATAAAAGAAACATGTTTGTAGCATAGAACTCTTATGAATGATAATAAGTAGATTATTTCAGATATCACATTATTTAGAAATATTCTATATATTTAAATATAGCTAAATAGTTAGGTAAACCTAATATATACCGCATTATCCGAGGAAAAATTCAAATGGTAAATAAAATAAATTCAAAAATAAATACAATCAAATTATATTACGTATTTTCATTTATAGTATTTTTCTTAATTACACTCTTATTCCTCAATAATGGATATTCACAAAGTGACTCTGTAAGTGAGGATTTAGATTCTCCACTAGATATAAAAAAGAAATTTATTATATATATTAATCTTGAAAGAATAAATTCTCAATTAGATCTTAGTGAGAAAAACATAGCATCAAACAATCTGGATAAAGCATTTTCCCATGCATATATTCCACATACAAATATTTTTCCAAATATAAAATCTGATTTGCAATTCGCTGCTCCAGAATTATCTTCTCAATTAGAGAAACTTTTAACTGATTTGCCTATTTTTCTAAAGGATGTTAAAACTAAACCTATAGAGGAAATTAAACAAACAATAGATGAAATCAGAAATACTAATTATTTACTAAATAGTAAAATAGTAGGAAATAATACTCTCAGTGACAAGAATTTTCTAATTCAAAGCTCAATCCAGTTATTACAAGATGCTTCTAACTTGATAAGTATTACTAATTCATCACAAAATCAGGAACAAAAAAATCTCCAATATGATAATATAAAAGGAATATTAGAAAGATCACAATATCAATTCAATCAAATTCCATCAAATGAATTTAATGGTAACGAAATGAACCAAGTAATTTTACTATATTCGAAAATACAACAAAATTTGAATCAAAACAATTTTAATGAAGTTTCTTCATCTATTACCTCTCTTCAAAACTATTTGAAAGAATTATTAAATACTAACAATAATTCACAAAATCTTCCATATGAATATCAAAATTACTTTTCAACTATTGACACATTATTAAGTAATGTGCTTGTTGAAATAAGAGAAAACAATGATTACAGACAAGCTGATAAGCATGCCATGTCCGCTTATTTGGATAATTATGAATACCTCGAAGCTCCTATTGAAAAAAATGATCCAAATCTTATGATTGATATAGAAATTGACATGAGAGAAGATCTCCGAAAACTTATTAAAAATAATGAAAAATTAGAAGTTATTGAACCATTTATTACTCAAATAAAAACTAAACTAGATAATGCTAAATTAATTTTAGAAAATGACTCATCAATAGTCAACAATAATAATAACAATAATAATACAACAGAATTAATTTCTTCTAGGAATAACCTTGCCAATATTGAAGAACTTAGTAAAGGTTTTGGATCCTTTCAAGGAGATCGTCGAGAGATGGGTGAATCTACTAATCCTCAAAAACAAGGTGTTAGAAATGATATAGATCAAATTAGATTAAATCTTCAAAAGGTATTGAATTTATACAAAGAGGAGAAATATGATGAAGCTTTAGTAGTAGCCCGTTCTGCTTACTTAGATAGTTATGAGAATATAGAATTACCTCTGAGACCAATCGATCCTGATTTTACTTTAGATATGGAAATTAAATTTGCTGAACTCAGAAACATGATAGAACAAAAGTCAGAATATGAAAATATTGTAAAAAAGATTGGTGAAATTCGAAAAGGATTAGATGAATCTGAAAGGCTAGTTTCGGGAATTGGTACAATAGCACCAGGTATTGCCTTTTCATCATCCTTTTCTATTATATTTAGAGAGGGATTAGAATCTGCATTAATCATAGGGGCAATAATTACATATTTAGAAGCTTCAAGAAATGAGCGATTCAAAAAACATGTATATTATGGTATAATTCTCGCTGCAGGTGCAACAGCTCTTACATGGATAATTGCAGAATTCTTTATAGAGCTGTCTGGTGCAAGTAGAGAACTTATCGAAGCTATCGCAGGAATTTCTGCTGTAGCTGTATTATTCTGGGTTAGTTTTTGGGTTCTTAACAAAATAGAGACAAAAAAATGGATAGAATTCGTTAAGTCAAAAGTTTGGAAAGCAACTACAACTGGCAGTGTGATGGTATTTGTCTTGCTGTCTTTTTTTACAGTATTTAGAGAAGGATTTGAAACTGTCTTGTTTTATCAAGCAATGTTATCTTACGCTAAACATATGGAGCTTTTTGTTATTTTGGGAATGATTATCGGCCTAGCAGTTATAATAGGAGTAGCATTAATAGTTAGAAAACTGGGCAAGAAGCTACCGTTAAGAGTTCTATTTGGTTTAACCATGGGGATAGGTGCATATATGTCTATAACCTTTTTGGGAAATGCTATTCGTGAGTTTCAAGAAGTTGGATATATAACAACCACACATTTATTCGGAATAATTCCACGGTTAGATGTTAATCTAGCTACTATGACTGGTATACATCCAACTCTCGAAACCGTTGTTGCTCAACTAATTCTATTATCTGTATATCTAGTCGGTTCGGCCTATATTCTTGTTATTCAGCCACGGAAAAAGAAACTTATCGAATCATCTCGTAAATCTATGTCTGATTTTGAAAAATAATTGCTATTATTCGTAAGGCTACATTTATAAATTAGTTTAACCTAATTAGTTTGACCTAATATGTATAGCCTAACTGAAATCAAGAATAGTTGTGATATAGATAAAAATGAAACTATTTGTTTTTTAAATAATATCCTTGAAAATGATACATATAAAATTATTTTATCAGTTATCGAAAATTCTAAAACAGTTTACCAAATACATAAAGAAATATCTCTTCCGTTAAGTTCAATTTATAAAAGAATAAAAAAGTTAGAAGATCTGGGTATTTTATCAATCGATAAAATTACTCTTAATAATAAAGGACGCAAATTAATTTTTTATAAAAGTAAAATAAAAAACTTAACATTCAAACTAAATGAGAAAGATGTAAGTCTTTTAATTACTTAAATTTGTAATTACACTGTAAAATTTTTTTTAAAACAAATAAAAATTATTAAAAATATTTATCACACTCCTATATATATTAAGAGTACATATAAAGAATACCTAGTGATTGGAAAAAGATTAATATGAAATTATTATATTTTAAGATCATCACGCCTTTTACAATTTCTAATCAATTAGGCAATTATAAAAAATCATTTAGCCTATATTATTACGACCTAGTTCGTACGTTATTTGTTACACTTGCTTTCACAGGAATACTCTCTACAGGTTGGTTCGGAATTCCATTAGCTCCCAAGTATTTTACTGATATTCCAATAAATAATTTAGATATAATATTTGCAATTTTTAGTTCTTTAGGAAGTATTTGGGGTATAATGGCATACAGAGAGTTTACAAAAACCAGAGCTAATATTTTGTTAGTTAGAGATCTCTGCAAAAAAATAGATCCACTTATTGGCGATTATAACTATTCAACTTTTAACCCTATCACTAAAAAATATGAATCAGGTTACTTTCTGACAGGACCCACAGATTTTTGGGACATAGAAACTGTGGTACCTGAATGGCTAGATAAAGGAAAATATTGGCATATTATGCTTAGACTGCAAATGAAAAACAAAGAAATCATTCTTAAAGTTGTTAAAGACAATGATCTTCCTTTTTTTTCTGGTAGAAGAAATGTTGCAACAACTTCAAGAGAAAACTTAAAAACTAATCGTAAGTTTAAAAAAAAATATCGTTATGTCGTTTGTGTTCCACAATGGTTAGTAATGAATACTGAGCCGAGTGCTTTTTATAGAAGTGAACTAAATGTAAATGATTCTGATTTAGGTTTATTAATGAATTCTATTAATAAACAACTTGGTTTAGCATCCAATGACATTACACAACATGAAAAACAAAGAATTAAATATTCTTGGAAATTTAGTTTTTTACCAATTTACTTAATAAAGAGTTTACCAATCCAAATTATTTATAAGGAAATTTTTACTAAAACAGCTAAATATATACCTACACAAAAAAAACATATTATTGAAGAAACTAATATTAATTTGGCATATTTAAGTAATGATGAATTAATTGAATCATTACTAATTCTTGCAAGTCTTAAGAATATACATTCGAAAAGTATAGAAAAAATTAATATTCTTTTACAATTTCTTAAAAACGAATATGACAAATTAGGGTTAGGTGATGGTTCTAAAAGATATCATAACCTTCACCATAGTCTCGAGGTAGCATATGTTAGCTTGCAGATGTTACCTGAAGAGTTACATGGATATAATTTTTCAGAAGAAGATTATGAATATATCTTGATAGCAAGCTTATTACATGATTATGATCCTTATCAATATAATTATAAAACCAGTATAGGATTATATCGATTTGAAGGTCCTAAAGTTGAAAATACAATCAGAGAACTCTTGAAAATTAGGATTATAGATGCTTATTTTAGTATGAATGAAATAGAATTCAAAAATTATTTTCGTCAATATCAATATCATTTATTACCACCAGTCGATTATGTTACTGTTCATCCTGAGTATGTGAAACCTAACAAACCTCTCCAAAGTTTAATAATTGAAGCCTTGATCTGGAGAACAGATTACCCATATACAAAAAAACCTCAAGCTCAAAGAAATTACTACGAACTAATTGATAAAATTTCTCATTTAATTGGATCATCCGAAAAATACATACTATTATCTGAAGTTCTATCCTTAGCAGATTTATCAGTAACATATATGAGCTCTGACCCTATTAATGCTTGGTACAGAGTAACAAGTCTATACGAAGAATTAAACCTTCCTCGATCTGAGGCTATTTCTAAAACTGATCAATTTTTCTCTGAAATCATGACAATAGAGTTGTTTCAAGAATTATTAAATAATCGTAATTTTCCTTCAGTTTTCAAGCAACGATGGGACTTAGTTTATCAGTTTTATCATGAGGGTAACCCATCAACGCAAATAAACAGGACAATAGAAAATGCTCAAATTTCATATTCAAAAATTAACTTAGAAATTGGTGTCCAAACTGGGGATATTTTCTACCATATAGCATTAGAGCATAAAGATGAATATTTTATAGGAATAAGTACTGATGAAGAGGCTGTACTCCGTATTAAAGAGAAATTTGCTAATTTGATGATACAAAATATATATTGTTTTTTAGGGGATGCAAAAAAACTATTACCTAATCTTAACAGAAGGTCTATTGATAATATTTTATTTATATTTAATAATTTTCCTACTTATGAAAATCCTAATGGACAAGACCCAGAATTATTGTTATTATTTAAAGGAGTTTCACTATCTCTTAAATCCCATGGTACGTTTCAAATTCTTACTAATATAAGTAAAAATAGCGATAAGGAAAAAGAAATAATAGAAATTGCATCAAAGTATGGCTTTCAACTATTGAAAAGTAATAATGAACATAAAATATATTTTCCTCAATCATATATCCCAAACGAATTTTTTCAAAATGATTCAGTTTCATTGTTAGTATTTCATCTTTATATTAATTCTACTATTGTAGGTTAATATTTGCTAACAATTCATCACTCCAAGCGTTCTTAAAAGTATATAAATAAATGAAAAAGTAGACTATTAAAAAGCGATGACGAGAAAAATCCGGGTTGCAATCGCTGGGGTCGGAAATTGTGCTTCAGCGCTAGTTCAAGGCATCCATTATTACAAATCGGTACATGAGAAGGATTCTATTGGTTTGACTGCATATGATTTGGCGGGTTATACCCCTGTCGATATTGAATTTGTGGCAGCTTTTGATGTTTCAGATTCAAAAGTTGGCCTAGATCTTTCTGAGGCAATCTTTTCTAATCCAAATAACGCAAAAAAGATCATCAATGTTAATAATTTAGATGTTAAAGTAAATAAAGGAAAAGTTTTAGATGGCGTAGGTAGACATCTTGCAGAAAAAATAAATGTATCAAATTATCCAACATCCAATGTATCTAAAATATTAAAAGATTCTAAGGCAGATATCCTCTTGAATTATTTGCCCGTTGGAAGTCGTGAAGCAACAAAATTCTATGCAGAACAGTGCTTGGCAGCAGGCGTATCATTTATCAATGCAATTCCTGTTTTTATTGCATCAGAGCCTCAATGGCAACAGTCATTTAAAGATAATAATGTTTTGTGTACAGGTGACGATGTTATGAGTCAAGTAGGAGCTACAGTTGTCCATAAAACATTAGTAAAATTATTTATTGACAGAGGTGTTAAAGTGGATGAAACATACCAATTGAACATAGGTGGTGATATGGATTTTTATAATATGCTAGATGAAGAGAGATTAGAGGATAAAAGATTAAGTAAAACCAGTGCAATTGAAGCAATGTCCCCATATTCTATTCCTATGAGGATAGGTCCATCTGATTTTGTTGAATCCTTAAAAAATGATAAAGTGTGTTATATTAATATCCGTGGTAAAAAATTTGGAAATATTCCAATAGAACTAGATCTGAAACTCAGGGTAGCTGATGCCTATAATAGTGCTGGAATAATGATCGATGCAATACGTGCAACCAAAATAGGGCTAGATAGAGGATTATCAGGAACGTTAGAAAGTGTTTCGGCATATTGTTTTAAACATCCTCCAATGCAAATGTCGTATACTCAAGCAAAAGAAAAATTTCTTCAATTTATTAATAGAGAAATAGATACATAATTACTAGTTTTAAAATTATGTTGCTAGTTTATCTATCAGCCAAATAAAATTATATGACAAACTCCAAACTCAAGATCTTCTTCATTTTTAAATTCAGTAGGGCTAGTTTCGTCATTGTTTGCCAAAATGCAGTGAATTATATAAAATAAAAAGTTATCTGATTGATTGTATTACAGATAATTTTATTATTGTAGAAGTCGTATTCATGTAAATGTCAGTGGTTATTTGTAGCATCATTCCACAAGTAGTTAAAATAATCTTTTGCATATCCTGCTAGCCCTGGATGTTCCGCCCAGATTGCAATTGGTTCAGATTTACCTTTCCTATTGGCCTCGTCTCCTAATAAGATTAAAACTTGAGTACCATCACCGATAACTCCTCCACCAAACATATTATCTTTAATTCTTACATCTGCAATTCTTGAAATATTTTTTATAATTTCCATACTAGTTTCTTCTGAAACAAGAACTACAATTCTTATACCTTTATCGTGTAAATTTCGTAGCATAGGTTGTAATGGTTTAGCTATTTCCTGTGCTATTTGTGGTAACGCTATTAGCAATTCTCTTTGGCTATTCTGAATGATCTCACTTACTTTACCTGCGATGTTATAAAACCCTCTTACTACCCAGATTTCTGGTTTTTCTTTAATTCCACTTTTTTCATAAATAGGCATTAATTCATTTCTAATGATTTCCTCATTACTTTTAATTTCATTTTCTTTTTGGAGTCTTATTGCATCTAATGCAGTAGAAGGAGATTTTGGAAAAAATGTTTGTGGTCTAGAACTATCTGATTCTAGCCAAACTTTGTTTTCCAAACTATTCAATACTTCATAAATTTTGGAGTAGGGAACACCTGAGGTTTTACTTATATCTGCTGCTGTCATAGAACCATGCTCTAATAATGATAAATATACTTTAATTTCATAACTTGTCAAGCCAAGACTTTCCATTGATTTTCTCGACTTGTCGGTAATATTCATTGAACCATTTTTAATTGTTTCAAGTAATATATGTATGTTCAATTATACATTAATG
>JAATVK010000138.1 GCA_014523485.1 Nitrososphaerales archaeon TH5894 | reverse complement strand
TTTGTTATGCGCTCGCCGACATCCTTTGCTAGTAGTATACTTTTCATAACCAGTATAATACTTACTGGTGGTGTTATTACGATAGGAGTATCTTTAACTGATACTATGGCATTTTCTGATAAAACAGTAGAACAGAAACAAATTCAACAACAACAAGAAGAACAGAAGGATAATGTCAAAAATTATCAACATCTATATAAACAATATGACTTTGAAAAATATCTAAACTATCACTATACCTATAATACAGAATATACAGAGAAGCAGGACTCAAATAGTGATACTGATATTTCTGAAAAGAATCCATTCGCTGGAGCAACAATAGAGAATAATGTTGATGACAAAGATGATAACAAAAAACAAGAACTGCAACAAGAATCCATTAGAGAGAATAAGGATGAGACTAAAGCCGAATATATATTAGAATTAGATGGAAAAGAAAATTTAGTTGATGATGATAAAAAATATTCAACAGATAACATAAATAAAAAAACATATAAAAATATAAAAATAATAGAATGCAGAAATTTTAATATTAATGCCTATGAAATAGAAGATCTCAAGGGTATTGAAACACTTCTTAATAAACCAACTTCCATTGAAAATGAAAATAGTGGTAATCAACAAGGCAATTCTCAAGAAAATACTAGTAATGAAGCTAAAGTATATGATATTAATTCAAATACCAAGGTAATATTCATATGTAACAATGAAAATCATGATTTACATCCTATTAACAGTAACAATTTAACAAAACCTCTAACAAATGATGGTATTATATTACCAATACACTCCCAAAACAACAATTATAATAATAATGAGGGTGGTGAAGATAAAACAGCATCAACAATATCTTATGCACAATATAAAAAATTTATGGCTAACGACCAACAAAGAAACTAAATTGGGTTCGTAAAAAATAATAATAATAATAACAATCCTCATTCATTTTTGTTAAAATTTTTAGATAAAGATTATAATAAATCATATTAGTGTTATTCAAGGTATTGGTGGCTTACAAATTGATTTATTTATTTATTTATCTATATTACAGATACAATTTCGCTAATATACTATTATTTATTTGCATGGTATAATAAATAAATTGCTGTTATCGTTTTGTTTTAGATATTTTATTACTATACTTTTTTTAAAAAAACAGTAAAATAAAATATAAAGAAGAAAATCTAAAAATTATATTACTTTTAAAATCAAATACATATATTATTGGGTTAATGAATTAGTTATCCCAAAATCCTCTTGTTATAATATATTGTCTTTCTGCTTTGTAAATTTGTTTATACATTTCATCTTCATCCACATAGTCTCGGAGGATTCTTGCTGCTGTATCAGCTCCTATGCCATGACCTGCCAAAACCAATACTGCTTGTTTACCAAAATTGTTTATTAATGATGAAACTTTCCATGCTCGCTCGAATTTATGATCCTCTTCTGGTGGTAACTTTTTTCTTTCCAATTTTTTGGTTATAATTTTTCTCAGATCAGTATCATACCAAAAGGTAGAAGTAACAAGTCGTGATTTACAATAAGGACAAACAATATTTTCTGGAAGATCCTTTACTTCAAATGTCCTTTCCCATTTTCCACATCTAATGCATATTAGTTTTTGCTTGGTTTTTACCAACCTTTCTTTTACAAGTTCCATTATTCCAGTTTCTATTGACATTGGGGTAGCAGAAAACTTGGTAGAATGATCTACTACAGGCTGTGCCAGCTCAGAAAAGTCATCAACTTGGAACCAATGTAGTTTAATTTCTTGATTTTTGTATTTATTTAGAATTTCTTTTGTTACAGAGGTATCATATTTATCATGAATCAATTCCCTAATTGATTCTGCGCTTATAGGAGTTTTGGAATATTTGTCATAAATCATACGGGCAATTTTTTTATCATACAACGCCTCTTTACTTATCATACCAAACCTCTTTGCTACCATCCAAACCTTCCAGTTAAGATGGTATGTATTCCCAAAGGAGGCTATGAGGATAGAATCTACATCAAATGAACCCTCTAACACCGATTCTATATGATGTCTCGTCATTCTAACTGAAGATGTTAAAAGTATTCTATAGGGATCGCTCCTTGTCTCTACAATATGGCCAACCTTGGAAGATATCATTGTAGAAAAAAGTGAGGCAAGAGTATTGTTTACTTTGGTCCCCAAGGTAGAATGGATAACAATCTGATTTTGTAAATGAGAGCTTTCTACAACGATATTTTTTGAATCTGGAATAACTTTGAAGGTATTTTCAAATTTATTTATAACATTATTGACAAGATCAAACTTTTTATTGACTGATAGATTCCTAAGTATTCCAACTTCTTTTGAAGTATTATAATCAACAGGAATTAATTCGCCTACCCAATATGGAACATTTATTTTAGTACCATATAACGGTTCTACATTAACCTCTGCTTTTCTTTCATCTATGGCTACAATTCTCCACTGTGCCCCTTTTAACACAAAAACATTACCTTTTTCCCCATAATCTCCAACAAATTTTTGGTCTAGTGTTCCAATTCTTTTCTTATTGATAACATCTATTACTTGAAACTTTAACACAAATGGTATCATGGAAAGATTTTCAAAATAATATTTGTAAGACTTTATTCTTCTTTTAAAAGTCTGTTCTGCAGGATCATATCGTATAACGCCATTTCTATCTAAAAGGTCTAAACAGGCATTTATATCTATAAGTGAGACATTTCTAAAAGGATACGATTTAGTGACTATTGAAAGAGCTTTTGAAACTTCTACATCTTCTCTTGACTGAAGTGAAAGACCAACCAAATGGTGTGCCAACACATCAAGTGAATGAGAATGCATTGGTTGTTCCTCAACTGACCTCTTTTTCATTCTATTTACCAGAGCATACGCTTCTATTTCATCATCTGGAATATTAGTAACTATTAACCCCTTTGCAGATCTGCTTTTCTGATGTCTGCTCCGTCCAATTCTTTGCATCAATTTTGAGACTTGCCTTGGAGAACCATAATGTATTACAAGATCTACTGAACCAATATCCAATCCCAACTCCAAAGATGAAGTGCACACGACAATACCTGCTACTCCAGTCCTCAACTTTGATTCAGTGTCTTCACGTATTTCTCGTGATAAAGACCCATGATGAACGTCAATATCAATCTCTTTTTGATTTTTTAAAATAGTTCCAAAATATTCTGCTTCATCTCTTGTATTTGTAAATAATAAAACAGAACCAGTTATTTTGTTCGATTGTATATAATCGATTATAAATTTTGAAACATCATTAACCGTCCCTTGTATGTATTTTACATCCAGGTCATACTCTCTCATAGATTTATCTTGCAAAATGGCACACCTTCTTTCAGAGCCTGCTACAAAACTTCCTGCTTCCTTAAGATTTCCCAATGTAGCAGATAATCCTACTCTTGTCACTTTGTGATTTGATAATGCCTGTAATCGTTCTATAGAAAGGGATAGATGTGATCCTCTTTCGTTAGACACTAATTCATGAACTTCATCAATTACTACCCATTTTAGAGCTTGTAAAGCTTTGATTATATTTGAAATCGTCAAAATAACTGAAAGCGATTCAGGAGTTGTAATCAGGATATCAGGTGGATTTTGTGTTATTTTCTTTTTGTTTTTTGCAGAAGTATCCCCATGTCTAATCTCAATAGTTAGATTTTCTTGTTCTGCATAGCGAACAATTCTCCGGAGTACATCATTATTTAATGCCCTTAATGGGGTAACATAAATAGCTTTAATACCATCCTCTTTTTTATTAAGTGAAATTAATTTTATTATAGGTACAATTGCTGCTTCAGTCTTTCCTGATCCAGTGGGTGCAACCAATAAAGAGTCATAGTCTCTTACTATGACTTTTAAACCAAGTTTTTGAATATTAGTCAGGTTTGGAAAGCCAAATTTATTGAATTGATTTATTACTACTTCTTCAAGGTCCTCGGATCTTAAAGATGTAAAATAAATACTTTTATCGAGTTCCTGATTATGATGACGACGATCGTTTCTGTTCTTTATTTGATGATGATGACGATGTTGAATTTGACCTTTCATATAACATTACCGAAAATAATCCTACAATAAATAACCCAACAGATACAAAGACATATTGATCAAAATTAGGGATTGATTCAAATACCATGTTTATCAGTGGTATTTGCTATTAATATATATTATTTGACTTAGCAATAAATAGAGCTTGTGAGTTGTAAAAGATATTCCTGCAATGGTTCATAGTCCAAAAAATCAATTAAAAGATACTGATAATGACCGTTCTGATGATGATAATAATAGTAATAGTAGTAGTAATAAGAAGCATACACCAAAGGCTGTTGCCCTTCTTTCTGGAGGACTTGACAGTAATTTAGCAGTAAGAATGATGCAAGAACAAGGGGTTGAAGTTGAAGCTATAGCCGTAAAAACTCCTTTCTGTGATTTTGACTGTGGTAAAGGTTGTGGACATCGGGTAAAAGAGGTAGCAGTTGAGCTGGGAATAAATTTAAAGACAGTCTATTTTGGAGAGGAATACTTGAAAATGCTTAAAGATCCAAAGTATGGTTATGGCTCAGGAATGAACCCATGTATAGATTGCAGAGGTATGATGTATAATGCTGCAAAAGAACATATGGAAAAAATAGGTGCGGATTTTATTGTAACAGGAGAAGTTTTAGGCCAAAGACCTATGAGTCAAAATGGTAATGCTTTAAAAATCATTGAAAATGAAACTCAAACAACTGGAAAAATTGTTAGACCTTTATCGTTCAGACATCTTCCTTTAACTGAGGCAGAAGTTCAAGGCTTGGTCAAGAGAGAAAAATTAGGTGATATTAAGGGAAGATCTAGAAG
>JAATVK010000137.1 GCA_014523485.1 Nitrososphaerales archaeon TH5894 | reverse complement strand
TTAGAAAATTCAAAAATTGTTTTGGTATTTGGTAAATGTATTCTTTGTAGATTTAAGTCACCATCTCCTTCTTCTCCTTTTCTAAATACATAACGTTGTCCTCGTTTGGTTATAGGATTCCAACTTAATAATATTCCATGTTTCTCTATATTCTCATTTGTTATTTTATCATAAACCTTTGTATGCATAAAGAGATGGAAAAAGGTCTCATTTGTATTTAAGAAATATCTTAGAGTATAGTAATTTTTGAGATGATGATGAGAAGATTGAGTTGTTTTTAATTTCTTTGTTGATGAACCATAACACCATTTAAAATAAGAATTGGTTTTTTCTGTTTGCATTATATTGTATTAATACGTCAAACGACGATTTCAAATTTGTTATAAATAAATTAGTGTATATTTATTATAACAAAATTAAAATGTTTGTTATAGAAGAATCACTATATCTAATTAAATATTTTACTTTTAAAAAATCAATATTGCACTTGCTTACAAAACTATTTAGATTATCTGCTGAATTATTAGAGTTAAACTATATTGCTATTGATGATAAACAACACTAACAAGAATTATTGTTAAACATTGCAGATTTACCTGCCTGAAAAGTAGATAAAATAGGTATTAATTAATAAATAACTAGTAGAATTTAATATTAAAATTAATTTCTAAATTGAACTAAAACCCTAAAATTCAAAGATTAGGTATTTATTATTATGGGATGGGTAAGTAAAATTACAGGATATTTCTTTGGAATAATAATAGTTTTGTTTGGTCTTCTTTGGATCATCTCAGTAATACCGCTATCTGTAATATTAGACGGATTGATCGGATTGAATATAGTGATTTTAGGATTTTGTATTCTTTATTCAGTTCATAGAACAGGCATACAAAAGAAATATCAACAAGAACTTCAACTAGATGGGTCCATTAACAATCAATAATAATTTATTAAATAGTATCTTAACATCATTGTTAGTATAATAATATTCATGATTTCTGATTAGCTAGAGCGGCAACTGTTATATCAAACTCAAAAAAGTAGTAAATAGTAAAAACAAGATAGAATAAGACAGTATAATCGTATTTATTGTTGATAATGGGTAAGACATTTAATCTCATTAAATCATATAATATTTATAAAGATGATTGTATTTTTGTGGTCATCAACCTGAGGGAAATAAGAGGTAATGAAAAACAACTTAGATATGAGTCATAACTGCTCTTTACCAAAATCCCATGTAGAAAAGAACTTTGGACTGATTTCAATAAGTACATTTTCTCCCTTCTTTGAATGTTCTGTTATCATTTTTGCTATTGGGTGATCAAGTGTACCTAGATATTTCATACTTATTTTATCTCCTTCTGGAACGGTTCTATTTGGATCTTCAACTATATTAGCCAAGCCTTTGCCTTTCACTCCCTTGTATGGAAAATTCTCATCGTCTATGGAAAAATATAAAACTGGTTTATTTCGGAGATTTTGAGTTTTCTTGGCTATTTTAGATGTTATTATCAAGAGTTTTTCTCTATTCTTATCATGGTAAAACCATACAGGTTAGATATTGGGTTCGCCTTGCTCATCGATGGTTGACATCTGCAACATCAATTTACTTGCAAGGAATTTGTCGATCTCTTCTTTGGTCAAGCCAGGAGCTTCTTTAGTTGCATTAATGATTTTCATAATACACTTTATCGGAATACAGGCAGAAAAGAGTTTCTTCCTTTGCTTAGTTGTATTTGAATAAGTATACAAAAAATCAGAGTCACCATACCATCTATATTTTCTTTTGATAACGATAAGTTTATCCTAAAATCACATATTCATCGTTTTACCAAAATTGTTTTACGAAAGATTTACAATTACTTATTATTATTATTTGATGTTCTAACTATCAATGCTACACCTATCAAAATAACAATTGTAGCGATAATAGTTAGATAGGTCACAGATTCATTCAGAATAGCCCATCCCAAAAAGACTGCTACAATAGGAGCTATATAAGCAAAAGTATTAGCTACCGCTGCTGTACTAACTTTGAGTAACCAATAAAATTCAGCTAATGGTATAACAGTTCCTATAAATATTAAAAATAGGTAGGATGTGAGTAAGCTAAAGTCTATATCTGAATAAGAAGGAAGCAGATTTAATTCTCCTGTTAAAATACTAGGAATAAGTAGTAACGACCCGCCAATTAATGTAACCATTCCTGCAGATAATAAAAAATTTTGAGGCAGGGATACTTTAATAGAATAGATAGAGCCTATTGCCCAAAGTAGTGAACTTATTAACAATGATGCAATTCCTACTATACTTAACCCTTGAGATCCTCCTCCAATCGATGGTCCAACAAGAATTATCATGCCGCTAAAACCAAGAGTAACACCTATCTTTGTTAAATTTGTTATTTTATTGTGAAATATCAGGAACATAAATAATGCTACCCATAAAGGAATTGTTGAATTTAGTAAAGAGGCAATTCCTGCAGAGAGGTATTGTGCTCCATATGCTATCAATCCATGTCCACCAAGTATCAGAAACGCCCCAATAAGCAAAGCATTTCTCCAAAATGTAATTTTTTTAATCTCTTGACTTTTTCTATCAAAAATATAAGAAACAAGTATTAAAACGACACCTGTAATCATAAATCTAATACTAAAAGCAAATAAAGGTGGTATAGAATCAAGAACAATTTTGATAGCTATGAAACTTGAACCCACAGTTAAAGACAAAGTAATAATTATGATCCATAACTTTAACTGTTTCATAGATTTAGGATGATCTTATAATATTAAAGTTATATAATGCATTAGCTACCTAACTAGGAAGTGAAATACTGCAACTTTTGAAAAAATTCACATATTAACCAATCTAGGTAAAAATATTGTCCATAATATAGTTGAATAATATATATAATCTTTTATACTTTGTAAACATAATATTTAGAGATTTATAAATAATCACAGTTAATACCAAATTTAAAGCATCATCCCCATCATAGAACTTTAAACTCTAGAAGGCGCCTTCTAGAACTAGAATATATTCAAAAAAAATATAAACTTTGTAGTATAATTATAGTCATAAATCTTGTAGATAGTTTTGTTCTGTGGTCGAGTTACTATTAGTAAAGTAAATAATTTATAACGTTCATATGGCGTAAGTTGAGAATATCAAATTCTATATTTTCATTTTTTGTAGCTTTCCAAAACCTTACGTATTCTATCACGTTCTTCTTGGTTTGGTTTTACTATTGATTGTAAAGACCAATACTTTCCATCATGATATATCAATGATTGTTTTTCTGGATTATTTATGGCATCCACTACTTCTCCAATGAACATTATATGATCTCCACATGTAACTTCTTGAAATAGTTTGCATTCAACATTAAGTGCGGCTCCTTTTACCATTAATGACTTTATTTTACTACCCTCATAAAATTCAAATCCTAATTCTCTTAATGCATTAATTTTGTCATATTTACTACCACTATATCCACCAGCCACACTAGATAATAGTGATTGATCAATAGCACACAAGTTAACACCAAATTCTTTAGAACTTCTGATATTCTCAACTGTGGCTTTTGTAAAACCTAGAGAAATAGCTATTAATCCAGGGTCATACGAAAGATGATGTGTCCATTCACAAGCCATAATATTTGGACCTAATGGTCCATCTGACGTTATCAGTCCAATTGTTGTTGCAAACTTATTAGATCTAGGATCATTCCAAGGTAATTCCATACAGCATAATTGATTAAAGGATCATAAAAAATTTCTGAATTCATAAAAATTTAACAATACTATCTTATTTTTTAGATTATGAAATAGAGTCTGGAAAATAAATCTTCGTTCTTTTCAACTATATAAAAGTAGCCTATTTTAGATCTGATAATATATTTTATGTAGTAACAAATTTATCATTCAAACTCTGGGTTCATACTAAAACCGATCTTATAGTAGATTACAGAAATTATTAGAATCACAGACTACAGACTAGCTAAAGATAAGAATATTCCGATTTGTGCTAGTAGATTCAATGTATATAGATTATTCTCAATCAATATCTAACCTAGATACTAGTCTAGATAAAGCTTTTACATCAAATATAATCCCACAATTAGAAGGAAAGTCAAAATGGTCATTGGAAGT
>JAATVK010000136.1 GCA_014523485.1 Nitrososphaerales archaeon TH5894 | reverse complement strand
TAATAAGGTAATGATTGAAGATTATGAAAAACTAGGTATTTTTTATTTAGGTAAGAAATATAATATGGAATCAAAAAGCATTGAAGACCAACTAGTTCTTTATGAATCAAAGGATTTGCTTACTCATGCAGTTTGTGTTGGTATGACTGGAAGTGGCAAAACAGGTTTGTGTATGGTCCTACTTGAAGAAGCAATTATTGATGGGATACCATTACTAATAGTCGATCCAAAGGGAGATATTTCCAATCTTTTGCTTACCTTTCCACAATTAAATGCAGAAAATTTTTTACCATGGATAAATGAGCAAGATGCTCTAAAAAAAGGACTTTCATTAGAAGAGTATGCGAAAAATCAAGCAGAAACATGGAAGAAAGGAATATCGGATTGGAATCAACTGGAAGAACGAATAGGGAGACTACGCAATTCAGCAAATTTTATCATATACACTCCTGGAAGCAATAGCGGAATCCCACTTTCTATCTTGAAATCATTTTCCTCTCCTTCAAAGGAAGTAGTAGAAGATTCTGAATTATTCATAGAAAGAATAGATAATACAGTAATTAGTTTGCTAACGTTAGCGGGTATAAAAGCCAATCCTCAGAGTCGTGAGCATATTCTTATTTCAACAATTTTAAATAATGTATGGAGTGCTGGAAAGGATTTTGACCTTGCTGGATTAATAAAGGCAATACTAGAGCCTCCAATGACTAAAGTAGGAGTATTGGACATAGAATCATTTTTTCCATCAAAAGATAGATTCGGCTTAGTAATGTCATTAAATAATCTATTAGCGTCACCCACTTTTTCTTCATGGATGAATGGAGTAGACCTTGATATAGGAAACATATTGTACGATAAAAGTGGAAAACCAAATGTTTCTATTTTTTCTATATCTCATTTGAATGACAATGAACGTATGTTTTTTGTCACACTTCTGTTAAATCAGATTCTATCTTGGGTTAGAGCTCAATCAGGTACAATGAGTCTAAGATCCATTTTATATTTCGATGAGATGTATGGATATCTGCCACCAATAGCCAACCCGCCGTCTAAACAGCCATTGATGACTTTATTAAAACAGGCTAGGGCATTCGGCCTAGGCATTGTATTAGCTACACAAAATCCAGTTGATTTGGATTACAAAGGGTTATCAAACACAGGGACCTGGTTTATTGGAAGATTGCAAACTGAACAAGATAGAGATAGAGTATTAGATGGACTTGTTGGAGTATCTCAAAATGGTAATAAGACAGTTAATAGAAAAAATATAGAACAATTAATTTCAGGTTTAGATAACAGGATCTTTTTAATGAATAATACTCATGAAGATGGTTTAGAAATGTTGCAAACCAGATGGGCACTTTCATATTTACGAGGACCACTTGTAAAAGATCAAATAAAACAATTAATGGCTCCTATGAAAAAATCAAAAGACTTTATTGAAACTAAAACCAAATCAGAAGATTTAGACGAACCTATTGTTTCTAATAATGATCCTAATAATGACCATACCATTATTAACAGTAAAAGCAAAAACGAAATAAAAGAACAACCTATACTATCTCCTGAAATAACTCAGTATTTTATTCCTTTATCTTTCCTAGGAACGAAAAAAACCAACGAATTTTTTTATAAACCTGTGATACTTGGAGCAGTTTCCTTAAATTTTACTGATTCAAAATTAGCTGTAGATTTAATAAAGGATCTAACTTTTATTACGCCAATATCTGACGGATCAATTCCTGTTGATTGGGCGAATTCTCAGCAAATAGAAATTGATATAAAAAACCTACAGAAAAATCCTGAGAATGCAAATTTTATGGATTTACCACCCGAAGCATCGAAACCTGCAAATTACGAGTCATGGAAGAAAGATTTTATTGATTGGCTATATAGAAATCAAAAACTAAATTTATTTAAAGTAAAGAATTTAAAAGAAATTTCAAAGGTTGAAGAATCAGAACGTGATTTTAAAATTAGAATTGATATATTAATTCGAGAGGATAGAGATAACATGACTCAAAAATTACGCCAAAAATATGCGTCTAAAATGAGGTCACTTCAAGAGAAAATTCAAAGAACTGAAAACATTTTAAGATTACAACAAGAACAGGCACAACAACAAAAAATCCAAACTGCTTTTTCCTTAGGAAGTACATTAATCGGAGCATTCATGGGTAGAAAGATCGCTAGATATTCTGCACGAAGAGCGTCTGATGTTATGAGAGGAGTAACAAGAACAGCAAAAGAAAAAAATGATGTGAATAAAGCTTTACAAACCTTGCAATCATATCAACGACAATTTTTAGACCTAGAAACTGAATTTAAAGCAGAAGTTGTAGAAATTGAGAATAAAATAAGAAGGAATTTAACTGATTTAGAAACAATAACCCTTAAGCTCGATAAAAAAGATATTTCCGTCAAATTATTATCTTTAACGTGGGTACCACATCCAACAATACCACTTAATTAGAAGAGAATTTAAAAAATGATAACGTATTTTACTCCATAAAAAATTAAATATTTCAATGAAATCATACAAAAAGCTATAAGTATAGTGAATAACTGATACCCAATTTTATATTGTACAAGGTAAAATCTATTTCAAAAGATGAAAGATCGTTCATCTTCATATACTTCAGTTACATATGTTACAAATTAAAAGAACTTGTAAAAAATTTTTATTCACTATTGTTTCCATTTTATTATTAAAAATAAAATTATATAATAGAAGTAAATTAGGCTAATAACAAATTTGTTATTCAAACCTAGGAGCCCGGAGTAATTGGTTCAGTAATTCTTATAAATAAATTCAATGTAGAACCTGATAAGGTTGGACAATTTTTAATAGATTGGGGAGAGGACGCTACTAATTTTAAACAACAACTATCATTTCAATGTCTTTATAATATTAGAAGATATAACCATGTTAACTAAAGCTTATATTAAAAATTGATGTTAAAGTTACATGTTTAAATATAAAATTATTACTGCAATGAATAAAGAATATTATGATAAAAATAATTGCAAATTTGTATTATGTGAATCATGTTGGTGGTTCGCAACTGTTTTAAACGATGTAATTAAAATTAGTCAATGCCCTAGGTGTAAAAAAAAGAAAGTTTATGTTGAAAGAATATTAAGATAAGAATAGATATGAGGATTTATAAGTTCATTTGATTTCTTGACTATGATTTCTTGACTATTTCGTAATAATCTATATAAAGAAAGAATAAATAAAAATATCGATTAACCTTGTTTACCATATTTTAAATATTCGTCAATCTCTAAAATATTACACTCTTAACAAAATAGTCATAGTCATTTACCATAACTGACTTGTATTGGTCCATTACAGACTATGGCTATTCTGAGAACTGTCTTAAGACAAAATTGTCTCCAATTATTAAATAATATAATATCAATTTTAATATACTCTATAAACCAACCAAGATTTGATCTTCGCCATAGCCTTTTATATGAGATTTGGCTCATAAGAGGGCTATGGTTTTATTATCAACAAACAAACCAATCTAATATGTATAAAGTTCTCCTGATAAAATGTACCTATTAAATGAGTTATTCTTCTAGATTTAGTAGGAATAATAAAAGCTTCGCAAGACAATAAGAAAAATATACTCTTACTTTGTAATTGTACTTTAATGGTTTCCAAAAAAAAATTATACTATTATTATTATCTTGTTATTGATTTAGAAGCTTCTTCATCTCAATATATTCCATTAGATATTCAAATTGAGAAACTAGAAAAATTGAGGCTTTGCGTTAATAAAATTTTAAACTCGAACCCGGAGAGATCCCATCAAAAGAAAGTGAGATATATAAACTCACTAGGGGATGGTTATTTTATTATTTTTGATAGAGGAGAAGATGCTTTAAAATTTTCAATTGATCTTCACAAATACTTAAATGTACACAATACAAAGATTAGAAATAATAAAATTTATGATGCAAAAGAAATTGAATCAAAGATAATTACAGTTAATACTGGAATTTCTTGTGGAATTAGTAAACCAATTAAACAAATAGACGGACAAATAGCTTATTGGGGATCGGATGTTATATTAGCTCATAGAATTGTTGACTATGCTAAAGGAGGGTATATATTGTGTAGTTCTGACGTCTACAAAAATATGAAAAATATTGATTTTGGTAAATTTATCGATCTTAAATGTTCAACAAATTTTAAACATAATCTAAAAACAGATATCTATTTATTTTATAATAAAGAAGATAAAGAAAAGTTTGAGAATATAAATATTCATCTTCTAAAATGAATTAGTATTTTTTAAGATCACTTTTAACAAAAATACTATTATAACATAATTAAAATTTTATTGACAATTTTAAAGAACATCAATTAATTTTGACATAAATATATAGTTAAATACAATAACAAATAACTAAAAGAAAATTTTTATTTATTTATTATTGTCATTACCTAACTTGTTATTAATCTATTGGTTTTTTATTGTTAATTTGAATTATTAAATAAGAGTTATTTATTTTATAATTTAAGATAAGAAAATATTGTTAAAATAGTTAATTAAAGATATTATGAAAATTATATTATAATAACTGAATTTAGTCTTATTCTAAATCATAAATAAAGAAATTGTAAAATATTAATAGTTAGAATGTTTTTTATTATTTAGGTGAATTTGATTGGCAAATTTCAATACAAACAAAATAAAATTTTCAAAAATTTTAGTTCCAATTGATGGATCCCCATCTTCATTGACTGCTGCCACATATGCAATTGAATTTGCAATTACTTATGAGGCTGAAATAATTCTTTTATCTGTTGTTCCATCACAAATAAAACATGGAGATTCATCAGGAGTCTTTGGAATGGTTACTCCTCATCACCTTGATGAATATAAAAAAGAAGCACAAAAATGGTTTAAACAAATTATTGATGACGTTAAAAATCAAGGTTATAATATTCAAAAAATTACTACTGATGTTATAACAACTCCCATGTCTATAGTTGGAGCAATAGTTGATTACGCTGAAAAACAAGATACTGATATTATTATATTAGGAAAAAGTGGAAGCACTGGTTTTAAAAGAATATTATTGGGTAGTACTGCAACGGGAGTAGTGACATATGCTCATTGTCACGTTCTTGTAGTAAGGTGATTGCCAATTTGGTTATTTCAAATCAATTAATAATTCTCAAAATTATAAAAATTCGATATTAAAAAAGTTTATAGTTATATTCATTTCGATGTGTTTCTTGATTCGATAAATAATTCAATCTTATCTAGTCCTGATAAAGTCAAAATTTTTTTATCATCATAATCTTTATTTTCTATTAATTCGTTGTTATCTACTAATAGGTCTATAACTTTTCCTGTTAGCAATTTATTATATGGCCAATATTTAAATAAAGTTTGATTCAGTCTTAATTCCCTAACAAAATCTTTGAGTACTGTATTATTATTTCCGGATAATTTTGATTCTATTTCCATTTCTAAATTAGTTATATTATTATTATTATCAAAGATGTATGTAGTTGTATCGAATGCAAATTCAAATTCGGCTTGATTAGAACTTTTGTTGACTGCATTGACAATTTTTCTTTGAGTTTGTTTATTAAGAATTATTTTAAAACCTAAATTTATCAAATTTAGTTTAGGATCGTTATTATAATATTTTAAAGGCAGATTAAAGATATTTAAATTGAGACACGAATTTATTTTTAAAATAATTTGGTTGAGCATTTCTGTTGAATAAACATCTTCTATCTCTATTCTTTCAGAATAATTTTCGGTAGTATTTTGTAATATTTTCAAAGTAATTTTAGAAACTTGTTTATCAATAATTCTAATACGTAATGCAATTTCATTTTTTTTTAAAATTTCATCTGTTGTATCAAAATAGGTATCATATATTATTTGAATTCCATTCTTTTTAGTTCTGTATCCCTTATTAGAGATCAATTTGTCTATTACATTAAATAGTTGGTCATAATCTTTTGAAAGAATTATAAATGCAGTTTCAACTTCTGACAATTGTTAGTATATTTTTGTTCAACTATATTTAATTAACACCCAAAAAAAGTATTTTATTTGAAAGTCTATTAGTTGTATTACATTTTATAATTAAAAACAAACTATACATGCACGTTTTCTACATATTCGTAATTTATACTGAGAATGCAAAAGTAAAATACTCAGCTGATTTTAACACAATTTTGTTGATCACAAACCTAGCCAAATAATACCGTGATTAATCCTTCTTAACACATACAATTAAAATTCAAATTTGTTTAGTGTTTTTTAATTATAATTATTAATGATATAACTGCTACAATCGGAATTGCTATTGCAAGTATAATACTTACTATTATGCCTAAACTATATTGTCCCTCAGGCGGAAGAGGAAATGGATTCAATATAGTGGGAGGGGATTGGTGTGGAACAAATACACTAAATGATGCCGGAATTATAGTAGCTTTTGTATCAATTCTTGTGATTACTTGGTGAGTTCCATCATCAGGAAAAATATATTCTACATAGAAATCTCCATCTGTAGCAGATATATTTTGAAACTTGAAAAGTCGTTGTCCATTTGTTACTATGACTGATGCTTTTATATCTTTAATATGATTCCCTTCTAAATCTTGAACACTAAAGTAAAGTTTTGTGAAAGTATCAATAATAGGTTTTTCTGGTACATAAGTAAACAGAATTTTAATACCATCATTATTATCTATGATTTCTTGTATTTTACTTCCATTAATATGAGCAAAAACATAAAATTGATTATTATTAACAAATAAAAATATAATAAGTAATATTATAATACATATGCATAAAAAGAGTAGAGAAAAAATGAATACAATAAATATAATTGTCGTATTACTCTCAATGTTTATCTAATATACTAATATCACATAGACTTTTATCATTTTATAAAGATTTCAAAATGAATGGATTAATAAAATTTTATTTTAATCACATAGTAAGATCGTCTTAAAGTTGTTGCTGCAAGGTGTGTGATACTACAATTCTCACTATTGTTGGAAATTTAGTCGTAGATGGATAAATATTTGGCCATTGCCATTACTTGCTGAAAAGAAAAGGTCAAAGTTATATGATGTTTCAGTATAATTTTATAAAATAAAATAATGTCTTATTTTCCTTACCTTAATTTTTAATACTTCTTAAGGTTTGTTTGAATTTTCTATTTCTCGGGGTAATCCTCAATTTATAACCGCAACATGGGCAGTAAGTACCTCTCCAATTAATGAAAATTTGACAAACTTGACAACGTTTTTGTCCTATCAAATAACGTTGACCAGTTGAAGGCCTAATTGCTCTATGGCGTGAACATATTCCCTTACACACCATCAATCAATGTCACATCAGCGAGAGCATAATAATCTATCTATCTATCTATCTATATAAGAACTCAAGAAAACATCTTCAGTTGGTATTGATATAGTATATCAGTTTTAATTTTTAACTTTCAATTACATGTAAAGATACTGAATTTTATTTTCCTCTCTTTAATCATATGTTCTTCTTTATCTATGTTACCTTCTTCTTCTCGCAATTCTTACAGTTAAGAACATTATAACTTGGATGATGTTGATAATTAGTATCAATATTATAGAGGTTAATTGAATATTGGCGAATCACTTTACCAAGAGTATCTAGATCTAATCACTCTAGGTTCTTGCACTATTATGGGAGGATTCACTCGTCTCGGAGTTTAGACTTTTTATAGCTTATGGTAATAGGTTATGATGTGAAAATGGAAAATCGGTGTAAACATGAATTGCAACTTCCAAACAGAAATAGTTGGCAACGTCATAATTGTGTGATTAATGCTTTACAACGATTGAAATTGATAGATTATAACAGTATTCTGGCATTTCTCCTTTGTTCCTTTGTAGTTTTTTTAGGATTTATACTTCCAACTACTGCACAAAACATTATCGATAATAGTGAAAAAATAAACTATACACATTATAAAACTACAGTTAATGGATTCCTTATGCATTATGTAATTGGTGGTAATCGAGACCCTGTTGTTTTATTGCATGGATGGCCACAAACATGGTACGAATGGCGAAATATTATACCTGAATTAATATCTAATAACTATACAGTAATAGCTCCAGATATGAGAGGTCTAGGAGATTCAGAAAAAACCCAAACGGGATATGATACAAAAACTCTTGCAGAAGATATTTACCAATTAGTAAAGAAGTTAGGATATAGTAAAATATATCTTGTAGCTCATGATTGGGGAGGACCTGTTGCCTATTCGTATGCAGCTGAACATCCTGAAGATGTACGTAAAATGATAATACTTGATACTTTATTACCTGGCTTTGGATTGGAAGAAGCAGGAGACTTTTCACAAAATGGAATATGGCATTTTTCTTTTCATGCAGTAAGGGATCTTCCAGAGAAATTGATTGAAGGAAAAGAAGACTTGTATCTTAATTGGTTTTATGATTGGACTTACAATCAATCTGCTATAACACCAGAAGATAGAGAAGAGTACATTAAACAATATTCTAAACCTGGTGCAATGCGTGCAGGTTTTGAATACTATAGGGCAATTTTTGAAGATGCAGAACAAAATAAAGAATATGGAAAAGAAAAACTAAATATGCCAATATTGACAATAGGTGGAGAAGCAGCTATAGGCAACTTGACTACCATATCATTTCAAAAAGTTGCAAATAATGTTACAGGAATAACGTTACCAAATACAGGACATTTCATCGCAGAAGAAAGACCAAATTTTCTGATAAAAGAGATACTTGATTTTTTCAAATAATAACTTTTTAATCTTTGTGGATTTTAGCAGTTTCAAAATCCTACTCTACTGAAGTTCTCAAATTAGGGTACGGAAATGAAAGAGGATGAACGACTAATAAATAGGAAGGTTCGTATTGTATAATTCATCATGAATATTGTGTATCAATTAAATTTTGAAGTATTAGTATTTACTCAAATTTAAATCTAGGATAATTTACAATCAATAATGAAAGCCATAACCCATTATACTATAATGAACCAGTCAATGATAATAATAGGCTAGAGAATAATTATAGTATTATTCAATATCTGTTTTTTATTCATAATGATAATAGTGAAAAATGTTTTAAGTTAGCTAATCGTACAAAATCAAATAATGAGAATATGCAATCTCATTTCAATTTGTTTAGGATTTCAAATGAGAATATGTTGTAGCAATCTATAATAACTAATAGAGAATGTTCTTATTGGAATCAGTTCCGTCTATGCTAAAAATAGTGTTTATTTTAGATAATATTTTCTATATTTCTTGCTATATCTTTTCATTATAAATATAAATAGTAAATGTGATTGATAGGCTTCATCTTCTTTAGTATTCTGGTTCACTTACAAAAGCAGTAAAATTGGTGGGGAGTAGTGCCCTCCATGTAGTAGGGTTCTATTACATAGTATTTAGCTTTTATTATTAGAAACTTATTTTAAAATTATTTAACGTAAATAAAATTATGGATTTCACAGTCCAGAGAGATTTGAACTTTGCTAATGCTTAAGTTCACTAATATTAAAAGTAGAGAAGACAGGATTTGATTTGATAACGTTTATTGATGCAGTTATATTTTATTTTAATATTAGGATAGTAAAATAGACATAAAAAATTATTATCATAAAAAAAGGAGATGGGGATTGTTGTTAGGCTGAATTGTCAATACAGGTTTGAAAGAAATACACTATTTCTTTCTCTATTATTATCAACCTGCTACTATTTGTGGATTCTGAGAATTTCCAGGGTTATTGCTGATGTTTATCGGTATACCAAATGGTTGAGCATTTGTTATAACAAAGATATCATTGTTGCCAGGAGTGGTATCTTGCCATGTAACATAGACATTGTTGTTGCGTGATTATGCTATTTGTGGATTGAAAGATTGGTCAGTATTGTTACTCAAGTTTATTGGAGTACCAAAGCTATCAAATAAACTAAGATTGTTATAGAATAACTATATAGAATGATATACAACAACCTATAATAAAATAAAATTCAACAGTTATTTTGGATACAAAAGTCCACGTCCACACTATTCGGAGAATGTTCATGCAAGGTGTTAATACCCATTCTCCGGAGTAGTAATTGATCTCATATTATATGTCTAAAAATAGTCAGTTTCAAAATTAAACCCTCTCGGAAGTGGATTTTGAATTCTTAAGGTGTCCGTAGTGGATAACATAAAAAAATAATTAATACGTTAGATAACAAGATTAAGTTATCTTCAATTTATCAAATTAAATATATATAATAAATTTTCATCTATAGACAGACCAAAGAATGAAAATCAAATTTATATATAGTAATGAAATTAGCTATCAAAACAAAATTCTATGTTATTTAGTAATTTACTAATAAAAAAAGCAAATTCATTTCGGTATCTTTAGGATTTTTGAAAAAAAGTTATTATATAAGTTAATCCTCCCGAAATTACACCAATACTTAGTAAACCTGCAAATCCTGATATTGGCAGAATAATTTGTACCAGTATATAGACATTAGAATTTATTGGAGAAGATTGTCTTGATGTGATTCCATTTAAAACCATATCTAATATACCAGAACCAGCTAATCCTGCATAAATCATAACTATTGTGGTCCCTGCTCCACCAATATTCATACCAAGTAGATGGATCCCTGCAAGAACTGATTTTAATCCTGTAATTTTTCTTACCAATATGATTTTCAAGATGAAGATAAAATACTGCAGTTACTGCTATCGCTATAATCAATATGAGATAAAATATGTATCCTAGAAAGAACCAGTTAGATAGACCATCAAAAGTTAAAGAAAGAGAATTGTAGAATAGTAAAATGGTAATATAAGTTTTCATTTTATTTTATCATAAAATAAAAAATGAGGGTAACTTGTAGTAACTAGAATAAATAAATAAGAAATTGAAATAATATTAGTTTGAAGCTAGACAAACTAAAGCAAAACTAGTGAATACCAAATTTGGATAATGTTTACACAAATTATTTTCGTTTAAGAAGATAAATATCTTTTAATATTCTAATACAATAGATATCAAAGTAAGTAAAATGAAATGTTCATCTTGTACTCAAAAATTAGATTATCTCAATCAAATAGAACATAAGGAAAATCAGTTTTTGATTCTCTATCAGTGTAGTAATTGTAAAACCAAATATATAGAATATAAACTGAGAAATGGATAACCTACTTAGGATGCACTATAGATTGTAAAAAATCAAAATATAATATATATTTATTATTTATATTGCTATGTTTTACTGACTATGAATATTTATAATATTAGTTTTTCGGCGCCGAAAAATTCTATATTTTTTAGTCTATTTTAACGTTAATTGTAAATATTATACAAACAGGATTTTAATAGCTTATATTATATTTAGAATCATCCTTCAATGAGAATTTGAGGGTCTAAAAGTAAAGGAATTCATACGTAAAGGATAATATTGTATATTAACCATCTTTATTCTTTTATTGAGTTTGTTGTTTATTATGTGTTAATGTGTTTGACAGCCATATTATTCGGTGAAGATCTCTCAAAATATGGATTCGGAAGATTACATCCTTGGAACAATGAAAGAATCTATGATTTTTGGTCTAAATTTCAACAAATCGGTTTAGATAAAAATCCTGAAATTTTGATTGAAGAACCTGAATTGGCTTCGGAAGAATCTATACTCTCTTTTCATGACAAAAATTATGTGGAACTTGTTAAGAAGGCTGGAAAAATTGGTACTGGATATTTAGATACTGGTGATACACCTGCTTTTAAAGGAGTATTTGAAGCATCTTCATATGTTGTAGGTTCAACTTTAAAAGCATTTGATATAGTAATGAGAAAAAAAAATGGGATAGAACATGCATTTAATCCTATTGGTGGATTACATCATTCAAAAAGAACTACCGCAGCAGGGTTTTGTGTTTTTAATGACATTGGAATTGCTATACTCGAAACTAGACGAAAGTATGGTATTAAGAAGATAGCCTACATCGATATAGACGCACACCATGGAGATGGTGTCTATTATGAATTTGAGGATGATCCTCTTCTATATATTGCAGACATCCATGAAGATGGACGGTTTCTCTACCCTGGTACGGGATCAGAATGGGAAACTGGTAGAGGCGATGCTGTAGGTACGAAATTAAATATTCCCTTACATCCTAATTCAACAGATCAAGATTTTATTGAATCGTTTAAAAGAGTAGAAGATTTTATTGATAACAAAGCAAAACCAGAGTTAATTATCTTACAATGCGGTGCGGATTCACTCAAATACGATCCATTAACTCATTTAAATTTGACACATAATAGTCATAAATATGCAGCAAGTAAATTACACAGTCTTGCTCATAAATATAGTAATGGAAGAATAGTTGCTCTGGGTGGCGGAGGTTATAATAAAATAAATATTGGTAATGCATGGACTGCAGTAGTAAAAGCATTTATCGAAAAATTATAGGCTGGCTAATGAATGATAATGACATAAAATAAATATAAAAAAATAATCCAAAGTTTATATGAATTTATTTTAGAGAGAAATATACCAATTATACTATTAGCTTTTATGGTTTATATTTATAGGTATTATCATTTTTGTTCTCTCTAATAGTTGATATCAAAGAGAAATCTTTAGCCAAATCTTTGATATTTATTTGTTATAGAATAACTATATAGAATGATATACAACAACCTATAATAAAATAAAATCCAAAAGTTATTTTGGATACAAACGTCCACGTCCACACTATTCGGAGAATGTTCATGCAAGGTGTTAATACCCATTCTCCGGAGTAGTAGTAGTGGTGTAGTATGTTGTGTATTATATTAGATAGATTCTACTTTGAATTTAGATTTATAGCATACTAAAAACTTATCCCAAAGTCCACAAGAGGTAATCTCTATTTTTGACAAATTTTGTATTTAAATTTAATTATCTAATATTATCAATGAATAATTATTTCACTTTTTAATATCTTATCTAAAAATCAAATTATTAAAATTTAATTTCTAAGAAATATATTTAAAACCGAACTGCCATCATCGCTTCCACATCATCATCGCTACCTAAATTAGTCAGATTTCAACAGCCTGAATACGAGGGCTATGTACTTCTAAAATTCATTCGTTTCACACCTAAATTAGCCAGATTTCAATAGCCTGAATACGGAGGGCTATGTACTTCTAAAATTCATTCGTTTCACACCTAAATTAGCCAGATTTTAACATTTGCTACCATAAGGTAGATATAAACAACGCCATATAGTTTCACACCTAAATTAGCCAGATTTCAACATATTTGAAGTAATAGATTGGTGGTGTTGTGTAGAATGAGGTTCAAACCTATTAGCCAGATTTAAAATATTATAAAACATACGGATGGAATCTTCTAAAAAAATCAAATTTAACACCCTATTAGTTAAAATAATCATTTTTTAACAATTGACTAGTATATCCTATGGAATAGATTATTAATCAAAATAGAGTTCCAACAATTAAGAGCGGTCCATTTTTATAATTCTGCAATTTTGGCAATATAAATTACCTTCTCTATCAATTACTTCTAATTTTCCATGGCATTTATTACATAAAAGATGTTGTTGCTCCCTTAGTTTCTTTCGTATCATATTAGCTATAAATGGAATGACAAATGCAATTATGGCATAAGCTAATAATTTCATTAGTAAAATGATAAATGGGATAACAAATGTAGTTAGAGCATAACCTAGTAATCGGGATAGCACACCATTATTACTAGATTTAGGATTATTCCTGTATCTTTTCATACTTTTTATTATTACTTATATTAAAAATAGGTTATATTAACGAATTTTCCATATTAGCTCAAAGTAGTTAAAAAACTCACATGTTAATTTAAAATAGATTATTGATATTTGTTTGTGAAAAGAATTAGTTGGAATTAAATGTGTGTACTTTATCATTTACAGAGTATATTGCAGGTTGAATTACTTTGTTTACGTTATTTTACTACGAATAATCTTATTATGAATTCTTGTGTAGTGAATGTAATGATTACACTTATTGATTATATAAATAAAATTATTATTGTCGTTGTGAAGGTTTTAGCTAAAGATTGTAATTTGAAAATTTTGGCAGTGATTGTATAATAAAATGATTCAACGTAAATTTGGTTGGACCGGTGTTGATGTTCCAATTATCGGGCAAGGAACATGGATGATTGAAGGTGATTCTGAAGTCGAATCAAGAGCCATACAGACATTAAGATTAGGTCTAGATCTAGGGATGAGTCATATTGATACTGCAGAGATGTATGGAGATGGGCATGTAGAAGAGTTAGTAGGTGAAGCCATAGCAGGAAAACGTGATGAAGTATTTCTAGTTAGTAAGGTATTACCATCTAACGCGTCTTATGAAGGAACTTTGGAGGCTTGTGAAAGGAGTTTGAAACGATTAAAGACAGACTGGCTTGATCTATATTTGCTTCATTGGCGTGGCAGTTATCCTCTTAGTGAGACAATGGGTGCTATGGAAAAACTTGTAGCCGAAGGTCTAGTAAAATTCATTGGTGTCAGCAATTTTGATGTTGAAGATTTAATGGAGGCCGAACAAGTACTACAAACTGAACAAATCGCATGTAATCAAGTACTTTACAATTTAAGAGATCGTGGAATTGAACGACGTTTGCTTCCATATTGCAGTAAAAAAAGAATTGCTGTAGTGGGATACGCTCCGTTTGGACATGGTAACTTTCCATCTCCTCCAAGCAGAGAAGGAAAGTTACTAGTAGAAATTGGTAGAAGACATAACCGAACTCCTAAACAGGTAGCACTGAATTATCTGACCCGTCATCCATCTACCTTCACTATTCCAAAGACTACAATACCTGAGAGAGTAAAAGAGAATAGTGGAGGAGTGGAATGGCAACTAACAGAGGAGGAGTTTAACGAGATTGATCGTACTTTTCCAGTACCACCTCCTGGTACCCCGCTAGGAGTAAATTGAATTAAGTAACCATATAAAGATACAAAAAAAGTCGGAATACTCATTAACTACAATTTTAAATTTGTTTTCAATTATTAATTTTTGATCACTATTGACAGAACTTTCTTAGTTCTTTAACAAATTCAATAGTTTCATTTACATCATAATCTTTATCTGCATTCACTGCAAGAATTACTCTGTCTACTCCAAAACTTTTGAGCTTAGATAAATCAGAACCAATTTCATCGATTGTTCGGCCGGTCATCGGCGTTCCATTACTTGTTTCAGAACTACTTTTCATAAGATATGGATATGTTAGAATAGTTAGATCAAAATCCTTTCTAGTTCTTGAACTTTTTTCAATCGAATCGTTGAACATTTTAATTGAATTGGTAAAATATTCAAATGACCCTAATAAAACGCCTATATAACCGTCTCCATATTTGACCATGCGTTCAAATGTCTTTGGTGAGAAACCGCCCAGTAAAATTTTATGATGAGGTTTTTGTATAGGTTTTGGACCGATTATTGATTTTGGAATTTTGTAAAAGTTTCCATCAAATTCTACAATATCATCTGTCCATACCTTTTTCATAGCTTGAAGAATTTCGTCTGCTCTTTCTCCTCTTTTCTCATAAGGGATATTAGCTGCAAGGTATTCGTCTTTTGACCATCCAATACCAAAACCACAAATTACTCGACCTTCAGATAAAATGTCTATTGTAGTAAATTCCTTAGCAAGAGTTATAGGATTATGGAAAATCATGTCAATAATACAAGTTCCTAAATTTGTTTTTGAAGTATTAGCTGCTATAAATGCTAATGTAGTTAATGGATCTAAATTGTTCTTAAATTCGTCAGGCCATTCTCTTTTATTTGGCGTTCCTGGATATGGCTGTTGAGGAGTAATCGGATATAACATTCGATCATAGACCCAAAGTGATTCAAATCCTTCTCTGTCAGCAATTTGAACAAAATTGATTAGATTTTCTTTGGTAGCATTTATCCCAAATTGAGGAACAACTAATCCGACTTTCATATTTATTATTAATCTTTATACTATAAAGACATATATTATGATGGCCATTAAACGGAGAATTGTAGATTTAGTTTATCCTACATTTTGCTCATAAATTTTCATAGTTTAATTAATTTTTAAATAAAATCATTGATACATACAAGTCCTTTCTAATATGAAAATAAGGAACAATATGTTGCTATTTTTCTTAATTGGAATATTTCCAGCTTATAATCTTTTGAATTTCAATTACAATGCAACTATCTCCCATTCCTACTATTTTTTTATATTGAATATATTTTTCTGATAATAAGAAATGAGTTTTTTTTAGAGTATCTATATCTTTTAACATATCTACTATTCTTGCTTTACCTTGGATCATCAAATAAGAAAGGTTATTCCAGTCTTTATCGTCATATGTATCAAGTAGAAATGAAATATTAGGATTTTTTTGTATATTTTTTACTCTTTTTAATTGATTTGAATTTACTGTTTTCGGTTTGTTATCTATCGGAATGAAAATATTAGTACCGTTAAAAACAAATACTACTGGCACAATATAAGGTTGATTATTATCAGGGTCAACTGTTGCTAGTCTAGCTATTTTTGAATTATTCAAAGGTTCTAATACTTGCTTCTGTTGTATCACATCATATTAATATAAAAAAGATAACTAATAACTTTTTAAACAATTTCCTAATTATATTTGTTGTTTGATTATATTTTTGAATGTTTCAGTCAATCTTAATGTTTCTCAAAGAAATTTATTTTTTTTATTTAGTTTACAAGATAAATAACATATAACATAAAGTTCTAATTTTAGTAATTAGAATAAGTATATGATTTCTTTCAATCAATTATTTCACCCGTTTAGAAATTATCTTTTTCTTATACAATCGTTTACGACTTCAATCATTATGCTATAGTAGTAAAGCAGATAATAATTAAATATCGTTTCTTGGACAAAGGATGATTCAATACACCACACTGTTTGACTCAGGTCCAATATCTCCTGTAAGGTTATGGGATAATGGATTTGATTCTCTAGGAGAATTTGGCTATCATTGTACAATCCATCCATGGATGACAGGTAGAGTATTGGTTGGTTAATAACTTTTATTACTTATTTTTAATTGTGTAAATTGTTTATTGTTTGTTATTCTTTCCACCACGTATACAATCTATACACCAAACTTCAGGAATGGGTACTCCATCAATATTTCTCCTTACTTCTATCCAAACAGATAGATTTGCACCACAATTTTTACATGTTCCGTCGTAACTTGTTGCTGCCATTTTAAATAATATTGGTAATATAATATAAAATTCTTTAATGAAAGGTCAACTTCATTTTTCTTACAATATAAACAAGACTAAGAAGGATATGGCAGTAATAGGAGTACAAGAAGACGAACAACATGACGAAACTGAGATTTATAAAGAAATGGATAAAGAATTCATTAAAAAATGGTTAAGAGATATACTACAACCATTACTACAACTAGGAGAAGAAAATATTAAGGAATAATATTGGTATTCTCTAATTTATAAGATTTGGAGAGTTACTAAGAATAGGATTCTATAATATTATTTTTATCAGAAACATATTTGTGTGGTATTCATAAATAAAAGAGATGAGTTGTTGTTAGAGGTAATTTCATATTCTTTAACAACCATTTTATATTTAATTTTAACTATTACTAGTACTCTCACTGCCATGTTCTTTTTTTCTATGTTCCTCAAATTCTTGTTCAGAACTAAAATCCAAATCACATGCCTCACATTGATAAGCCCCTGGATGATGAGATGACATATTTTATTATTATGAATATCTGATTTAATAGTTATATGATTTACCTAACTTTTCCCCTTATGATAAATTCTCAGTAGGGT
>JAATVK010000012.1 GCA_014523485.1 Nitrososphaerales archaeon TH5894 | reverse complement strand
GTTTTGGTTAAACTATAAATAAAAATAAAAATTAATTTAAGTCAACTGATATTATGAAATTCTTTTCACAAACGGAATCAAAGTTTATTATAGACAATGAAATATGCAGAATTGCAACTGCTAAAAACAATATTCCTCATGTTGTTCCTGTATGTTATATTTATTATAAGAGAGATATCTTTTTTGCTACCGACTATACAACCCAAACGTTCTATAATTTGAAAAAAAATAATAGAGTATCGCTCATAATTGATATTTATGATAAAAAAGAAGGAAATAAGGGAATTTATATAAATGGAATAGCAAATATTATAGATAGTGGTAAGAAATTTGCATATCTTTTTAATCTCTTTTATAATAAATTTGAATGGGTTAAAAAAGATCCGTGGAGTGAAAAAGAAGCACCATTTATACAAATTCTACCAACGAAAAAGGTAAGCTGGGGAATATGACAATTTGTAATCTATAATAAGACATAAGTAAATAAATTAGAATTCATATGTTAGGTTTTGTGACTATATTTAGAAGAAGAATAATTTTTAGTATAATTAATTAATTGTTATATATTATTTAGCTTTGTTTTCAATATTGGTTTTTCTAATTCAATCTGTTTAAAATTATAACTTCAAAGCTTGCCAAGACTAGATTTAATAATATTTTAAAAAAAAATAAAATAGATGTATAAATTGAATTTTACTTTTAGAATAATGAAGAAAATATACCACGCAAATATTCTACATTATACAGTAATCCAAATCGGAAAATTTACTGCAATATTTATTGGTTTTTTAAATTTTTGTTTTCTACTTTTTCGGCGCCGAAAAATTATTAGATTTATCATAGTATTTATTTACTAATGAAATTATAGATGAGAAAAAATTTTAAATAATTTTATCATTTATAGATAGTTGGGGAACATATTTGCACCCTCACCCTATGTGATCAATCCCAGCCAAGTCATCACGATGGGTAGGCTAATGAAATGGCCTACCCATTTTAATTTGGATATCTAAAGAGATTAATTTTCTACATTCGAGGTTTATTTTTTGGACAAGTATATTTGACAATTCAATCATATTTTTACATAATATAGTAATAGATTGAAAGAAATGACACATACAATCTAGAATTTAACTAAGTGTTAAAAATATCCCATCTCAAGATGTATATTTTCCTCTAATCTTTGGTGTAATAAGTTCTGTGGTTTTAATATATTTATTGTCCATCAGAGAACTACTATAGTACCAGTTCAATTTCTATTTATAAAAATTCTTTCATTCTAAAAAATACTTTTACATTGTTTAGGATTGAAAGAACATTGCTTTGACCTTTGATTGGATTCATTTTATAAGAATTAACAAAAGAATGGATTTGACTATAAACTTGCTGTAATAAGTAAAGTTAAATTCAGGAGAGATAGAGTGTTTTCACATAACAATTAGATGAATGTTCGTTAACCCTTAATTGTTCTAGTCCTATCGATTACTTTGTAGATATAAATAACATAGGAAATTAGAATAACCTTGTATATTTCTTAGAAGTATAATAAAAGTTCAAACTTTAAATATTGAAACTTGTAAAATTTTAAGCAACTATGGAACGAAATAAAATTTTTTCTCCAGTAAATCATGTTCTTTTGGTGAGAATTTTTTTATCAATAGCATTTTTTAGCTTAATATCGTTAACAATTGATTATAATATTCTTAAAGATTCATATGGACAAATGCTAGGAGGACACGGGCATAATCTTCCACCTTCTATTGTAGGAGATAGAGAAATCATGCTAAATTTCAATGACCCAGAAATAGATTCAGCTGCAGAAAAGGGTGTAATTAATTTTGCATTGGTTGATAATAAGACAGGAAATAATATTCCGCATGTAACATATATTGTAAGTATTTATAGTCAAGAAAATAAAAATATGTTTACTGCAAACCTTCATGGACATAATGGAGAAATTAAATTAGAATTTCATAATAAAGGAATTGAAGGTTATAATATCAATGCAAATTATGATTCCCTTTCAGCTAGTTATGTATCTGATTTTGGAAGTCCTATAAAGATTGATGGCCCAGTTTTTAGTGATCCTGGAAAATATCGAGTCGTTACAGAAATAACTGGAATAGATTTTGACAATACTTTCTTACCAGAACCATTAAAGTATGAATATAATATTGACGTAAAGTAAACAAAATATCCGTAATACTTTATAACCATATTTTTTTAATTTATCCAAACAAAAATAATGCAATCATATTATAATGCTAGAACTTATTTAATTGTGTGATATTTAATAACAAGAATGAAATTTAAGGATCAAATAATCGCAATAACAGGTGCTTCTTCTGGAATAGGAAAACAAGCCGCACTTGATTTTTCATATAATGGAGCAAAGACTGTTATTTTAATTTCAAGAAATAATATGAAACTGAATCAAGTAAAAAAGGAATTAAACCCAGATTGCAATGTAGAAATATATACATGCGATATTTCAAACAAAAAAATGGTTTATGATGTCGGTCAAAATATTATAGAAAGAATCGGAGCTATTGATATTTTAGTGAATAATGCAGGGATTGGAATTTATGGAAAGGTGATTGACCAGACCATAGAAGACATGGAAAAAGTTACCTCAACGAATTATTTGGGGATGATTTACTTTACCAAAATATTTTTACCTTCCATGATTAAAAATAAGCGAGGTCATATAGTAAATGTTGCTTCTTTAGCAGCTAGTTTTGGAATTCCATGTATGGCTGCGTATTGTGGATCTAAATTTGCAATGTTAGGGTTTTCTGAATCTTTGTCCTATGAATTAAAAAATACAAATGTAGGGGTTACAGTGGTAAGCCCAATTGCTGTAAAAACTAACTTCTTTGATAATGAATCATTTAAAGGTAAAATGCCTCATAAGTTAGGATATGTACTTGAGCCCAAAACTGTTTCCAAAGCTATACTTAAAGCTGCATATTCAAAAAGAATTGAAATTGTTGTTCCATTTTTTGTTAGATCTGCTGTATGGTTAAAACATACTCTTCCATATTTAATCAATCCAATAGTAAGTTCTTCATTTAAAGATCAAAATTATAACTAGTTAATGAAGAACTATTACATAAAAATATTTTCCTAAACAAAATCATGACAAATATTACTTTATTCGTCCTTCTTTTCTAAGATCTGATATTATTCGGATAAGCGTATCATAATCAATATTAATTTCATTTAAAATAACTCTATGATCAGTTTTTTTATTTTTCTTGATAAATTTTTCGACTAGTATTTTTTGTTTTTGATAGTTTCTATCAATCATACTCAAGATTAATAGACATTGATGATCTTATAAATTTAAAATATAAAACTGGATAAGCAATTTATTATGTTTGGTATGTTTTATTAATGTGAAGAATTATAGATGTCCTCATTGCACCTCATTAAATTCGTTAAAAGTAAATAAAATTTTTGATGGCAGAATATTATTTACATGCGAAAAATGCCATCTATATTCAGTTTTACCATTTTATAATAACTTAGACGAAACTTACTTGGAGTTTTTAGACAGATTTGATAAAGGTTACATAACTGTTTCTGAAGACCTAAAAATAGTTTTTGAAGAGGAAAAATTATTACGGTCTAGAAAAGAAATTGAAAAAATGATTGAAAAAAATAAAATCAATAACAATCTTATCAATGAAATATTATTTTCAGATTTGGATTATGTAGTTGATGTTATAAAATTGGAAGAATCTAAAATAGCTGTTGGAAAACAATTAGATGAATTACCTTTAGATGATATTATATTGACCCAATTAAAGTCAAGAAATATCTCAGTATTGTATAGATTTCAAGAAGAAGCTATTTTCAATATTCTCCGAGGTAAAAATACGGTAATCATTGCACCTACTGCGTCTGGAAAAACAGAAGCATTTTGCCTTCCAATTTTACAAAAAATATATGACTTAAAGAATCAACTAAATAGCAAAATTGTTAAATTCTCTCAGAATCAGAATAACTTTTCCTCGAGAAAAATAAAAGCAGTTTTTATATATCCTACAAAAGCATTAGCAAGAGATCAACTTTCAAAAATAATAGAATATTCGAATAATCTAGAGATCGTAGTAAAAATATTTGACGGAGATTTAAATGCAAATGAAAAGCAAAATTTCTACGAATTTCCTCCCGATATAGTATTAACAAATTTTGATTCTATACATTACCATCTTTTGAATAATACCAAGCTTATAAAATTGTTGAACGCTTTGGAATTTTTAGTCGTTGACGAAGTTCATTCGTATACTGGCATATTTGGATCTAATGTTCATTACATTATCAAAAGATTAGAAAGAATCATAAATAATAAAAAATTGCAATTAATTGCTTGTTCTGCTACATTACCAAATGTTAAAGAATTTTGTGATTTATTATTTTCTCGTGATATGGAAATAGTAAATGGTGTAGGAAAAAAAGGTCGCACAAATTTTGCTATTTTATATCCTTCTCTTAGGTCAAATAAATCATTAGTTATTGACCTTATAAAAAAAATTACTAAGAATCATAAAACTTTGGTTTTTAGTAATTCTCATTTATCTGCAGAATTGATAGCCTTTACTTCATCAAAACAAGGAATAAAAATTGGTGTCCATAGAGCTGGGCTTCCACCAAAGAATAGAAAAGTGATTGAAAATTCTTTTAAGAATGGAATACTAGATGTTATTTCTTCTACCCCGACTTTAGAGTTGGGAATAGATATTGGAGATGTAGATGCTGTAATATCTAATCTTGTGCCTATAAACAGACTCTTACAAAGGCTTGGAAGAGCAGCAAGGAAGGGCCAAGAAGGATTTGCTTTCTTGACATTGGGAAATGACCCGATAAGCCAATATTATAAAAATCATCCTGCTGACTATTTTGTTGACGAAGAAATACCGTACATTGATCCTTTTAATTCCATAATAATGGAAAACCAAATTCTAGCTATGTGTTTTGATAGACCTATATCAAAACTTGAATCACAGGGTTATTTAGAAACTCTTAGCAAATTGGAGAGAAAGGATTTAGTAATAAATAGTAACGGAAAATATATACCAAATATCAAAAAACACAATGTATTAAAAAATTATAGTATAAGAGGAATTGGAAATGATGTAGATATTCTTTTAAATGGTAAAATTATTGGAAACAGGAATTTGCCACAAGCGTTGGAGGAATTACATGATGATGCCATTTACTTTCTTTCTGGGAGAAGATATAAAGTTAAAAAATTAATACTTGACGAGAAGACAGAAAGAAATTTTGCTGATATAGATAAAATACCAATTAATTATCCATACTATACAAAATCTATAATGGAAGAATATCCAGAAGTAATAGAAATCTTTGAAGAAAAAGAAATCTTTGGAATTAAGTTAAAATATTGTTCTTTAAATATCTATAAAAAAGTAATAGGATATTCAAACATTGAGATTGGAAAGGAGATTAATCAAGGGAAAAAAGTTTTTTTTAATGAACCCATAATTTACAATTATACTACAAAAGGGTTTATATTTCGTGTACCCAGCCCTCTAAAAATTTTGAAAATGTCTCCAGACAAAGAAAAGGTAGAAGTTAGTGGATATCATGCCACTGAACATGTGCTTATCGAAGGAAGTAGTATGTTAACAGGAGGGGCTTCACAGGACATTGGAGGAATTTCATTAGGTAATACAGGAATGATAGTAATTCATGATGGAAGTATAGGTGGTAACGGTGCAAGTAAAAGTCTTTTTGATAAATTTGAGTTAGCCATAAAAAGGGCTCATTCTATTCTTATAGAATGTCCATGTGAAAATGATGATGGATGTCCTCGTTGTACATATTCATATAGATGTGGTAATAACAATGAATATTTACACAAGAAGGCTGCTATAGAAGTACTTGTTCGTATTCTAAAAAGAGAAAAGACAGAATTATTTGAGTTTAACAGTGTTCAACAGGCTCTGATATAGAATAACAAAGGGATTTATCCAGAAATTATAATCATAGTTTATTTTAATCTTTAAATAATAAAATTAAGAATTAAACTTTAGCGAATTATCAAATGTGTTTTTAGATGACTCAGAGATTATACCGTGAAGAGATTCTTTTGTACTATCAGTTATATTTTTTATCACAGGTGTAACCCCAATTTTATCTACGCCATTTAATACTCCGGTAAAAAAAGTTTCCCACCCTAATCCAATAATAGCTAGAAATAGTACTATGGCAATGAACCATAAAATTATCCCCATATTATTATTTAGTACATTTTATAAGTATATTAATAATTAGTCAGATTTGTTAAGTTTCAAATTACATAATCTATATTATAGTAAAAAATTCACTATGTTAATTAGTAATAATTATCATATTAATATATACGAGAAGATGAATGTACAAAAAATTTCGGCTATAACTTTAAAAGTTAAAAATATGAAAAATGAATGGCTATTCTATTCAAAAATTCCAGGATTAAACCTATGCTATGGCGGACCTGTGAGTTCATTCTCCTCTTTTGAAATGACTGATGAATTCAGCAATTCAAAATCCTACATCAATCTGGAGCTTACAAATGGATTAAAATGTGACATAAATTTTGGCAGAATTATTATTTATTCACAAAACGTGGATAATCTCTATGACTATTTCAAACATGATCAAGATATAAGTCGTTTAATTACTCTTAAAAATGAACCAGTAGATGGACTATGGGGAGAAAGATACTTTCATATCTTAGACCCTGAAGAATATGAATTATCCTTTGCTCAAGTTATAACTTATATAAGTTAAAATTAAAAAATTATATTTCACTTTGGTGGACTCAAAAGTTTTTTAATATAAGTGGATAATAGTAGGTTATATTACGTTAATAACAATAGCTTTTGAAATTGATATTAAATCATCTTCCGCTCCTAACATCAAAATATAATTTCCCATAGCGACATCATTAGAGAGAGTAAATACAAAAGATATTTCTTTTGATTTATCCTTTTTCAAGTTTATTGTGTTTTCGCTAAAAATTCCATAAGATGCTCCTAATTCACCACTTGGAGTTAATGTAGATGATGATATAGGATGAAGCAAAGTATCAGTATATGCATTAATCTCAAATCTAATTTCTTTGCTTTCTCCTGGAGTAAGTGTTATTTCATTGTCCTTAGTATTAATTGAAAATGGGAGCGGGATACTAGTATTAACATAACCAATCTTGTTTTCACTCCACTCAGTGAACCAAATTGATCCATTAGAGGTTTCATCAGTAAGTTGCAATACATTTCCAATACCGCAACTATTTTCTGGTAAGTCTGGTTTACATTTTCCAAATTGTTTATTCTGTGAAGGAATCCAATATTCTACTAGTTTGAGTTCATCTGGAATGAATTTTCCAATTTTGTTACCAGTATGTTCATTAAATATAATGGAGTTATTTTGTCCTTTTTTCATCCAGTAAGGCAAAGTATATGCTTGACCATTAATTTTTTCTCCAGCAAAAATTTTTTGTGATGCTGTTGAGGTTATGAACTTTGTTAAGGAATTATTAACAGGATTTAATTTAACATATATACTAGTCCCATGGTCACTTATCCAAATACTACCTTTTTCATCAATAGTTATACCAACAGGAGAAGGAAGATCTCCAAGATCATATTTTTTAAATGACTTGTTTGTAATATCATACTTATAAATTTGGCCTTTATATCCAAAAGCAAGGACTGACACCCAAACATTATTATTTTTTTTATCCACTGCAATTGAACCTGTACTAACAAGAGATGGATCGAAATCTTTAAAATCTTCAACAGGAAGTGGTATTGGAGAAATTCCTTCTGCAGTACCAGCTTTCATCATACTCAAATTTCCGCTCCATAATGATTGTGATCTAATTCCGGCAAAGAAAATATTTCCTTTGTTATCAAAATCAATTGAAACAGGATAAATAGTACCAAAAGATAAGTTAGTTTCGGGGATTTTAAAATGTTCAAATTCCTTTTTTTGTTTGCTAAATTTCCAAATTAAATTTTGTTTTTCATCAGTGAACCATAAATTTTCATTTGACGGGTCAAGTTTAAGATCCCAAACTTGAGAGGAGTCAATAGGATTATCGCGTGACGGCCAGAGGGGTATATCATATTTTGTAAAAATTTGTTTTTCAGGTTGATATAGATTAAGCGATCCGTGTTTTGTAGATATATACCATACCCCTTCCACACTGTCATCATGTATGATTGCCACTGGCATTTCGCATTCATTATTCAATTTTATTTCTTTGACATATTGATTGGAATTAGGCTTAGAGTTGATCCCGCAAAATTGACTTTTGAATTTTTCTATAGCCTGTTGTTTGGAAAACTCCATTTGATCTCCGAAGGCCGGAGTTAATATATCAGAAAACATATATTCATCTATTAAAAAACTTGGAGAAAAATAAGAATTTAGATATAATGAAGAAAATAAAATAGTTAACATCATCAAAACCGAAGAGAAAAGAAATGCATTATATATATTATTATCTTTACAAATGATATTCATATTTTAATATTAGATTATTAGTCCTTTATATCTCATTAAGAACTGAATTTGATAATACATGTATTGGAATCCAAAAAAATTAAAAAAATAAAGTTTAACTAGAAAGCAATCTATTTAGTGTTTGTTCAAAAATTTCATAAGGTAATGCTCCTGGTATTATAGATTCAATGTTATTATCTTTAATTAGTATAAATGATGGAGTTCCAGATAATCCCATCGATCTAGCAATATTATCACTATTTTTAACAATGCTAGAATATTTATTGGACTCTACGCACTTTGAAAATTGTTCCATATTCGGTATCTGGACGTTTTTAGCAAATTGTTTTAGACTATCATTTGTTATCCATCCAGTTCCTTCTCCTTTCCAATTATCGTACAATTCAGTATGATAATCCCAATACTTGCCTTGTTCGCCTGCACAATATGATGCTTCCGCTCCCATACTAGAACCTTTATCTGTTGGAATATCATTTACAATATAGTCTTTAAATATAAAATTAATTTTACCTGAATCTACAAAATTTTTAATAATTTGTTCGCGTGTTTCATTATGGAATTTTGCACAAAATGTGCACTGATAATCTCCAAATTCTACCATTGTAATATTAGAAGAGTTTCCCAATATTGGCACAAAGTCAACAACAGGCTTTAATAAATTAGAAGAAAATTGATTTAATAACTCTTGCTCATTATAATAATTGAAAGATGTAAGCATTCTTTCATAAATCGGCAAATTACGATAATAATCTGTAAAATTTGAGACTGATGAAATTATATACAGGTTTGCTCCTCGGATTATCCCAACATCTATGTTTTGAATCTTATTTTTTTTTTCATCTAGATAGGAATATACAAGTTTGTGATTATTACCTTTGATACTCGAAAGTGGGCTTGATTCGATTAATTCAAAATCATCAAGTGTTCTAACAAATTCATCTAGTGTAGAATCCACTACAGATTTTATTGGTAGAGAATCAGTTGGAATGGGAGATACATTAATTTTTATTTTATTAATTGAATCACGATCTGGAGCAAATGTTACAGAATCAGTAGTTTCTGTAAATATCCAACTCTCAGGATAATCTATTTTTAGAAAGTTGTTTTCATAAGTAGCAAAATTTGGATTTACATTAGTAATTGAGGGTACTTTCCATTCTGCGCTAACATTGTGAAGATATACATTCATGAAAAATGTACTTATAATGATGGCTGATACAAGTTTATAAATTAACAATATTACATCAAAATATCATACCATATATTAAATTATAAAATAGTTTTTGTTAAGTTTTTTGTCATTAAATCTTTATTAAAAAATTAAATAAATGTATCAGTGAGGATAAAAATAACTATCAACTATTATTTTTACAATTTAAATTGATAAGCTAGATATAATAGATTAATAAGTATCATACAAAAATAAAGTATAATCTCCAATAACTAAATACATTCTTCTAAATGGACAAATTTTTCTATTTGTATTACATTAGATTAACAGTATTTCTGTTTTATTCTCTGAATAATATTATTTTAAATATAAATTAAAATTTTCTGCGTCCCTGATGAAAAATCCTAAAAATTTAATAATATACAAAAGATATTATAACAAAAAAGGTTAATGGATTGAACTGTTGGACTCAATACAAAATCTGAAGGAAAGTTTGGAGGAGCAAGTTATGATAAATAATAGATCCCTCTTGGTCTTCAAACGATAATCTAATAATATCATCTACATCAGATGAACCAAAAACTATTATGATTTCTAACTGGTTACAAATAAAAACATTCATCCTAAACCTCCTATTATATTCTCAATACAATAATAGATTGGTCACTAAAAGGTTTTGTTCTTCTCAATAAATTGGTCATCATGCTGGTCGTCATGCGTTCATCCAGACATTCATAATTTCTATCTATAATATTTATTTTATTAATATTTAATATCCTTTCTATATAGATATATTCGTTCTATAGACACATCCACTTTGAGTTGGCGTATTGTAATTGTAAAATCTGATAATTCATGATTTTGTAATATGTTATTTTCTTTTTCTAAATTACTATTAGTAAGAATCAATAATTTAAAATTGTTTTTGTTACGATGTTATTTTTAATCTGAGGACAGTCTCAATAATGAAATGGCATGATCATCTATCATGTTTCCTACACCAAGATCTGTTTCTTTAACGACTATTTGTATATTTTTTATTTCCATGTTAGTCAAATTATAAACTGAGGATAAGATTTTTTGGATCTTAAAATCTTGTGGAACGATTGAGTTCAAGTCTGTTCTGGTTAATACTTCTAGGTCCTTATTGAGAAATGATTGAGGAATTTTTCCTGTTGGATCATTTATTATTTGGAATACAAATTTTTCTACTAGAGTTTCTTGTGGAAGGGAATCAAGTGCATTCGCTGTATAAAATACCTGGACACTCACTGGTTCATCTGTAAACCTTGCCTTATTTTCAGAAGATATATTAATTTCTTCAATTTGGATTATTACAAATCCTTCTATTAAGGAAGTCTCTTGCGGATTTAAATTCGCTAACTGTTTTATATCTTTACATATCAGACCAGTTGATTCTTTTGGATTAACGGTTTTTATTAAAGAATTGCTAGAATTATAATCATTAATTACTGTATTCCAAACTAATGTAATTGGATAATTCTGTTTATTATAAATACTTATATCAGTATCATAGTGTCCTGGTCGTAACGGTCCTTCATCGCCTCTTATAGAACCACATACGAATTTAGCATTATATGTAAAAGATTGAGGTGTAGAAATTATAGGGTTTTCTGATTTAGAATTAAAATTATTTACAAATAATACCGAATAAATGGGACTGTCATCATCTTTAATTTCAACTATCTTTGAAATAGTATTAGGTAAATAATTGTCATTACTCGCTTTTTGTGTAATAGTATAATTATTATTTGAAATACCTTTAAGAGAAATAATTCCTATGGTTTTATTTGAATCCATCAATTCGTTATCAGCTATTTCTAAGCTTGTCAATTTTTGATATGGATCAGGAACGATGAGAAACTTTCCATCGGGTATCAATGAACCTTTAAGAGAAAGTAATTCTATATTTAACGACTTAGAGCTATTTGTTAATGCATAAATTAATTCAAATTCAAATTTTATATGTTCTATATAAAGAAAAGTTAAGATGGTAATAAATAAAAAACATAATATTGAAATTTTCATTAATACTATAATGAGAAAGTATAATATAATTTATACCTATTAAGGTCAAAAAAAAATTAATTGAATTAGAAGGATAGAGTAATGAAGAGTATGAGAAAAGATTGTAGTATGTATAATGATAACAAATCTATGTTAGAACTTACCTACATCACCTTCTAATAGGCCAGAACCCAGATGAATTCTATCAATATGTTTAGATAGGTCCTCATTATTATTAAATAGTGATGCACAATATGGACATCGAACTGATTTTTTAGACATAACAAAATATAGTATATAACCTATTTATTAATTTAGTTAATATTTTGGTCATAATAAGCCTATTGCGATTAGTACACTATAAATAGCACATTAGATAGAATAAGGAGTTTTTGATGATTATTTGATTTTTTTTACCATTTATAATAACAACCCAATTTATTAAGAGTAAAATGAATTAATGATGTCATTTTTATATCAGACATCACATAAGTATACCCTTAAGAATAATATCTAATAATTAAGAGTTAAAAAACAAATTCACGAAGGAGATGATTTAGGCCAATTTATTATAATACTTTTTATTGAGATAGGTTTCTATTGATTAATCTCAAGAAAAATCTAAGCAATAAAATTAGTTAGTTCTTTCTCATTCCCTATTTTTGAAATTTTAATATTATGAGAGACTTTCGTTCCTATGTGGTGGTAATTATTTTATATGTGAAGAATTCCATCTAGTCCTCCTAAAAATTGTCGTAATATAATAAAATCTAGAAATTACTTTAAAAAATCCTTAGATAAACAAAGCACATAATATGTCAATTACTGTGGTTCTATAGTTGCAGGTGGTTTACTTGAGATTGCATATGTTACCCATGATACTCCATCTACTTCATTTGTAATCCTATTACTGATTCTTTCAAGTAGTGGGTACGGAAGTTTTGTCCAGTCTGCTGTCATTGCATCTACCGAATTTACTATTCTTATAGTCACAATATGGCCATATAGCCGTTCGTCTCCTATTACCCCTACGGCTTTATCATCGCCTACAGCTGCATAGGCTTGCCAAACAGAATTATATAAATTTTCAGTAGTAAGCTCATCCTCAACAATTTTACTTGCATGTTTTGAAATTCTTATTTTTTCTGGTGTAATTTCTCCTATTATTCTAACAGCCAATCCTGGTCCAGGAAACGGATGTCTATTTAAAAGCTCCTCTGGAACCTCTAGGATCTTAGCGACTTTTTTGACTTCATCTTTATAAAGATGTCTCAAAGGCTCTAATACCTTAAGATTAAGTACAGTAGGAAGGCCTCCAACATTATGATGAGTCTTTATTATTGATGCTGGTCCTACTGAAATACCACTTTCTATAACGTCAGGATATAAAGTTCCTTGTGCTAGCCATCGAAATTGTTCTTTGTCTTTCACTTCCTCTTGAAAAACATTAATAAATTCGTGACCTATTATCCTCCTCTTTTCTTCCGGATCTGTAATTCCTTTTAATTTGTTTAAGAATTTTTCAGAAGCATCAATATATGTTACATTCAGACCTATTTGTGTTAAAAGGTTCATTACCATAGACTCTTCACCATATCGAAGCAAACCATGGTTAACAAAGATACATTGCAAATTGTTATGGACAGCACGACTTAATAGAACTGCTACAGTAGTAGAATCTATACCTCCACTAACTGCACATAATATTTTATCATTTCCTACTTTTTTCTTTATATTCTCAATAGTCGAGTCGACAAAATTTCTCATATCCCATTCAGGTTTTGCTTTACTAATATTGATAGAAAAATTTTTCAAAATTTCAAAACCATGCTCAGTATGAGCAACTTCAGGATGAAACTGAATGCCATACAATTTCTTTTTTTGATTCCCTATTGCTGCAGCGAAGGAACTTTCAGTGTGACCTAAAACTTTGAATCCTCTAGGAGTTTTTTCTGCTACATCACCATGACTCATCCAACATTTTATATTTTTGTCTAAATTAATAAAAAGATCTGAATTATCATCTATTGTCAATATTGCTTTTCCATATTCTCTGGTATGGGATCTTTTAACCTTCCCTTTGAAATTATCAACAATTATTTGGTGTCCATAACATATTCCTAGAATTGGTATTCCAAGTTCAAAGATTTTTTTATCAGGTTTGGGAGAATTTTTAGCGTATACACTAGCTGGGCCACCAGAAAAAACTATACCATTTGGCGATAGCTCCTTAATTTGTTCAGATGTGAGATTATACGGATAAATTTGACAAAAAACATTCGCATCTCTGATTCTTCTACATATAAGATGACTGTATTGAGATCCAAAATCTAGAATAATTATTTTATCCAATTTAAGTTCTATTTCCAAAAATATTCTCTTTTTCTAACATCCTCGTAAACACCCATGCAGATGTATTAATAATATCAGTTAGTCTGTCTTTTTCTCTATATTTGTTTATTATTATTTTATTAATTTTACCTTCATGTTCATCAATAGTATAGTTCAAAGAGTCATTTTTTAAGGACTGTTTTTGGCGATTTTTATCTTGATCTTGAGTGATCATTCCTTCTAGAATTCTTTTTATAAAAAATGATTTGAATGGAGGAGTATCAATATTAAATAATAAATCCTTTTCAGGAATTATTTCAATTGTTTCTGGGGAAATATTTACTTTTGCTAATAATAAATGATCTTTCAGTCTCTTAAGTTCTCTTGTTTCAGTAAATGTGGACACATTTTCTTTTAAACTATTGAGAGTATGTTTTTTGGACTCATTTTTTATAGTAGATCTATTACGCATAACAGGTTCTTGCCTTTCGCCGATAATAGTACTTTCAGTGTTATTTATAGAACGTTGGAGTTTTGAAGCAGGTTTAAAACTTTCCTGTTTCAATAAGTTATCGATAAGTAGAAGAAGACGTTTAAGTCTGTCTATTTCTTCTTGCTTATCTGAGAGCTGCTTTAATACCCAGTCTCTCAAGTCTGCAGCATTTTTAATATCCTCTTCTGAATAATTTAACATTCAATGTAAAATATAATGAAAGAATATAAAGTTGTTTTTACATTTGACATATATCATATAAATTGGTTTGTAATCAAAACAGAATATTAGTATTATAGCATACCAAACATTAACTAATTAAATAGTGGTAAATAAATAAATGTTCCATTTGAAAAGTGTTTGAGAATTGAAGATAAATAGAATGGGTATTAAGGAAAATAAGATACAATTCAATTTATCTTAGCTTAAACTTTTCCACACTTAATTAATTTGATAGTCTTATTTAGGTAATTATATATTTACTTAATTTTTTTATATACATTCATTAAACCAGTTTAATAATAACTCGTTCTATTAATTGGATAACTTAAAAAAACATATATACAAGATTTAAATGTTAATTTATAGAATATACAACAATACATGATACTTGTTATACTGTATATATTTTATAATGATTTGGTTTTGAACAATTCTACTTGATTATTAATTACGCTAGTTGGTATGATAGGTAAATTTTTTGACTAATTCATGTGAGAACTGTAGTAAGTTAAACTGCAAAAAATGTGAAATTATATAACTATCATATAGTATACTTATGCTCGAACAAGTAACCAATTATTTGTAGTAAAGTGTAAATCTTCATGACAATTAAAAATTGATTTACTATTTTAGAACATTAAGAGGTAATTTTAAAAGGTTTAAAACCATTTATAGGTTTCTTAGAAGTATCATATAGATTTGAATTTGAATTTTTAGCTAGAGCCTGTAAAAGTTTTTTTGCAATTTGGAGTTTTTCCCTTTTAACTTTAACATTATTTATTTTCTCTTTCGAATATGGTCCTATATTATCATCAAATAACATTCCAACTAATACAATATCTTTTGCTCCAAACTCCTCCGCGAGGAATACACACCTATCTCCATCAGTAAATCCTCCAAAATTAAAGACATGTGGAACAGGCATTACTTGAGTTGTTCCGATAATTCTTCTAAATTTAGGTACATATTTTTCCATTAAAGCTATATTATCACTATGAGCATGAATTACTATAATTGCTCCAAGCTTTTGTGCTTTTATTAAAAAATGAATATCACCATCCAAATCTGTAACCACGATATCAGGCTTGATATTATTTTCTATTAAAAATTTTACTGCTCCATCTGCAACAATCTTAATGTATGATTTATTTTTCTTGATAAAAGACGTATAAAGATCTAAATTTGGTCCACCACCAATAACCAATATCTGTTTACCTTTTACCTTTTTATCTAAAACCTTAGGATCAAGAAATTTTCGTTTTATTAAATTTGATAATAAATACGCAGCTTTTTGATCTTCTTCTGTACTATAACCCATTTGTTGTCGGATATCTTGATAATACGGGAACCAGGTTACAAATTTCACATATAATATAATTAATAACCTATTAATAGACTATTTGTTAAATGACTTTAAAAATTATATTTATTATATACTCTATTTTAAAAATAACCATACGAACTTTTAAATTACAAGTCTGTTTTACTTTTGAATCCACAGAATGCAATTGACAAAAAAAGAAGAGAGGGCACTACAAGGAGATTATGGTGATGGATTGAAGTTAGCATATAAAATACTTGTTTCAATAGGAAATGCTAATAATGCAACAAAACTAATTCCTATTAAATGGGCCCATATTTCAGGAGTTAATTTTAACACAATAGGAGAAGCTGGTGTAAGATTTCTTGCAAAGTTAGATAAAGAAACTAAAGTTACAGTCACAACAACGTTAAATCCTATGGGATTTGACTCAAAGAAAGACAATAACCTGTCAGAAGATTTTAAAGCAAATCAACTGTCGATTATAAATTCATATTTGTCTTTAGGTATCATACCTTCTTTTTCTTGTATACCTTATGAAATTTTTAATCTGCCAAAAAAAGGTGAGATCGTTAGTTTTGCAGAAAGTAATGCAGCGGTATTCGTAAATTCCATATTAGGAATCAAAACAAACAAGGAAAGTGCCTTGAGCTCATTAGCAAGTGCTATAACTGGCAAGACTCCATATTCTGACTTAATAATCGATGATCTCAGAAAACCAACTACTTGCTTAAAACCAGACATAGACATAGAAACAGAGTCTGACTTTGGATTATTAGGTTACTTTGCGGGAAAAATAGCAAAAGATAGTTGTATAGGATTGGAAATTAATTCTGAAAGTTTAGATATTATCAAGTCAAAAGCTATTTCAGCAGGAATTGGAACATCAGGAATGTGTGGAATGTTTACTAATAAAACCAATGGCTGTGAAAGAATTTCTTTTGGGAAAAAAGAGATAACACAAGTAAAAGATGAATTAAATACTGCTGAAAAAGGAGATTTAATAGTATTTGGAAGCCCTCAATTAGGTTTAGAAGAAGTAAATCTACTTGGTCACTTAACAGAGGGAAAAAAATTCAAAAAACCATGTATGATATTTTGTCCTCGTTCCCTAACAGAATGTAATAATAAAATGGTTAAAACCCTAAAAAAAGCAGGTGCTGATATTAATTGTGATTCCTGTACTTGTCTAACTCCATTAATAACAAAAAATGAGTATGATTCAATTGTAACTAATAGTATAAAATGTGCATATTATATGAAACATGCAAACAGAATAGATGTTTCTTTAAAAGATATGAAATCGATAACAAAAGAATACTGTGAATGACCTAGTTATGATATATATAAATTGCAAAAAAATTGTTGGGGGAAAGGCAGAAGGTTTAGCGCTCATTTCTAATAAGCCCTTAAATATGCTCTCAATGTTTGATACCAAAACAGGACACATAAAAGACAAAGACCATGACTTATTTAACCAAACACTCAAAAATAGAATTCTTATTTTTCCTAACTGTATTGGAAGTAGTGTCGGAGCATATATTTTTTATTCATTAAAAATCAATGGTGTCAATCCAAAAGCAATTATTTGTACCAATAAATGTGATATTATAACTGCATCAGGATGCGCAATATCAGATATTCCACTTGTAGATGGAACAGGTTCAAGTTTTAAATCATTAAATAATAAAACCAAAGTTACAGTTGATGCTGATAACCAAATAGTTAAAATCCATACAGTTTAATTTTCAGGTCGTCTTTCAATCTTATTATCGGTGCGTGGCAATCGATGGGCGAACTGATCATGAATAACATGAGATGACGACCAAAGTCCACGCACCGACGAAATAACCTAAAGTTAAAATTAGTTACTCTATAATAACCATAAAGAAAAACTAAAAACCATAAACAAAACTAAATAAATTTTGTATTATTCTTGTGGAGATATTATTATTATATTATCTCCTTTAAGAAGAATATTTCCCAATTGAGTCTGGTCTCCACCTTTATATTCTGTAGCATCGTTTAATACCAGATTCATATGTTGATCAAATTTTGCAAGTATACCTCTAATTACTTTATCTCCTTTTAATTTAATCATTATGTTCTTTCCGACATTTTCCTTTAATACCTGGACGGTTACATCAATAGACAATGTATATCATACTAAAATTACATTATATAATTTAATAGATATAATATATTTAACCATTAAAATATAAATATACGTTCCAGTTACAATAGGAAAATCAGAAAGATATCGGAATATAAAAAATATTGTAATATCTAGAGTCTATGTTACTGTTATAACAAAATAAATAATTTACATCACGTTAACATCATGCGGTTGACTTTCAATATAGCCGGCTGTTGTTATTCGGACGAATTCAGCATTCTGTTGCATTTCCTGAATAGTTTTTGCTCCACAATAACTTAAACCTGAACGTAGACCTCCAACTAACTGACGGATAATTTCTACTACACTCCCCTTATAAGAAACCATCGCTTCGACGCCTTCAGGTACATAATCATTAAGATCTTCTGACTCTGTTATTTGTTGTCCCTCTTCACGATATTTTCTTCCTAATGAAGCATAAAATGAGGCCATTCCTCTGTAGATCTTAAATTTTTTACCATTTTTAACAAGTGTTTTTCCAGGACTTTCATCAGTTCCTCCTAATAGACTTCCGACCATTGCAGATGAAGATCCCGCTGCAAGTGCTTTGGTTAAATCTCCTGAATTTCTAATACCTCCATCTGAAATCACAGGAACCTCGTATTCTTTCGCAATTTTTACGCTATCCAAAATTGCGGTTAATTGTGGAACTCCAGATCCAGTAATGACCCTGGTAATACAAATTGACCCTGAGCCTACCCCAACCTTTACTGCATCGACACCAGCTCTGATTAAATCCTCAGTTCCATGGCCAGTAGCAATGTTACCAGCTATCAACTCACAATCTTTAAAAGCTTTTTTTATTAAATGAACGCAATTAATGGCATTATCACTATGACCATGAGCTATATCTACAACCATAACATCAGCACCTGCATCCAATAATGCCTCTGTTCTCTCGAGATAATCTCCTTTAACCCCCACTGCCGCTCCAACCAGTAAACGTCCTTTTTTATCTTTAGAAGCATTTGGGAATTCTTCCATTTTTAAAATATCTTTGCTAGTTATTAATCCTATGATCTGCTTATCTTTATCGATAATAGGTAGTTTTTCTATTCTATTCTTGTGTAAAATATACTTGGCTTTCTCGATTGTCGTTCCCAATTCAGCGAAGACCACGTCTTTACTCATTACTGAAGAAATATTATTTTCAAAATTAGTTTCAAATAGAAGATCTCTCTTAGTGACGATTCCTGCTAGTTTCTTATCTTTTTCTATTAGGAGACCAGATATCCCAAAATCATCCATAGTCTTTTTCGCATAGCCTACAGTTGAATCTATACTAATAGTATATGGTTGTTCTATCATAACAGATTCAGACCTTTTAACCTTTAATACCTCATCTACTTGGTCCTGTATTGTCATAAATCTATGTATAATTCCAATACCGCCTTCTCTTGCTAATGCTATAGCCATAGGTGATTCAGTTACTGTATCCATATTTGCACTAATAACAGGAATATTCAAATTGATGTTTCTTGATAATCTGGTTTTCAAATTAGTTTGAGATCGAGAAATAATTGGAGAACGTTTTGGGATTAATAATACATCGTCAAAAGTTAGACCTTCTCTAATATTCAATATTCATTTTCTTATTAAGTTAAGGAAGAATTATAAGTTTTGCCTTACTCTCATCTTTATTAGCCGAAGTTTTAAATTTGAACAAATTTTCTTTTCATGACCCAAAAAGCAATTTAAATAACAAATAC
>JAATVK010000011.1 GCA_014523485.1 Nitrososphaerales archaeon TH5894 | reverse complement strand
TAATTTACCAATTGTAAAGTACGTAATGCTAATGATGTTTCTTTAACGTTATGAGTACGAATAACCGTTGCACCGTTAATAACAGCAATAATCTCCATTACTAAAGATGGGATAAGTCTTTCGTTTATCCTGAGATTCATAAGTTTTCCTAAAAAAGATTTGTTTGAAAGAGAAATACAAATTGGAAAAGGGAGCTTTGTGAGTTCTTTGAGATTATAGACAATTTCTATATCTCGACAATACCATGGAGTTTTTGTCATTTTTGTAAAGAATGGATTATTCCCTTCTTTTCTAAAAAAACCTATGGATGGATCAATTATAATATTGGTTTTCCTAATACCAGCTTTTTGTGCAATCGTTATACTATCATGAAGAATCCTTTTCGTTGATAAAGATTTAGCTGTTAGAATTTTATTGGTTTTTTTTTCAAATGCACCTAGAATCACTGGAATGTTATATTTTGATACAATTTCGCCCATTTCCGGATCATATTTTAATCCACATACATCATTTATCGCATCTGCTCCCATCTTGAGTGCCTCTTCAGCTACTCTGGCTCTAGGAGTATCTACAGATATGGGAAGTTTACAACTGTGCCGTATTATCTTGATAGCTTTTTTTAATCTCGAAATTTCAATTTTTGAAGAAATCACTGTCTTTAGGTATGGAGCAGTTGACATTGCCCCTATATCTATTATATCTGCTCCATCATTTTCTAACTTTTTTACATAAGTAGAAATACTATTTACATTAGTTTTTATTGAATTTTTATAAAAAGATTCAGGACTAACATTAATTATGCCCATTATTTTGACAGAATTCTTATTTATAGAAACATCACCAATTTTTGTCAAGACTCAGATATAAGTATCCTCTATATTATTTCCTTCTAAAAAATAGACTAACATTTTGATAGTGATATGAAAAATAATATGGGAGAGATATATCAATTCTAATGGGATTATTGATTGATTTCAATTGATGAAGTAAGAATTTTTGAAGTAATAGAAAAGAGAAAACCTTTATCTGTAGCGCTGAATGGTCCGGAAGCATTATTCCCCAAGATGCAAGAAACTGGAAATAAGATTATGAAACTATTTGATATTCCAGCCTATATTATAGGTGATACTTGTTGGGGATCTTGCGATATTAATACACACGCTGCAGATATGCTAGGTGCAGATCTGTTGTTTAATATTGGACATACAATTTCTATGGAAACTATTGATAAAAAAGTAATTATGATCAATGCATACGATGATGTAAACTTCGATATTGTAGTAGAAAAATATGCTAATGATAGGGCCAATCAAAAATATAAAATATTAGGTATAATTACAGATAGTCAACACTTACATCAATTACAACCGTCTAGAAAAATATTAGAAAATCATGGATTTAAAACAGTAATTGGTGATGGTAAAGGACAGCTAAATGATGGTCAGGTTTTTGGCTGTGAATTTTATCCAGCTTATGATATACAAAATAGAGTAGATGCATATATTTTCTTAGGCCAAAGTATGTTTCACTCTGTAAGTATTGCAATGTCAACAGAAAAGCCAACTTTCATGTTGGATCCATACTTTAATGAATTTCAACAAGTGAATGATAAGGCTAGAGTCATGGAAAAGAAAACGATTTTATCAATTTATAAAGCACAAGAAGCAACCAAAATTGGAATAATAATAGGATTAAAAGAAGGCCAATTCTCAAAGATAAAAGCCTTAAAATTTAAAAAGTCTCTGGAACTCTTGGGAAAAGATATACAATTAATTGCTTTAACAGAAATTACTGAAGAAAGATTAAGAAATTTTAAAGGAATAGATGCTTATATTCAAGTAGCTTGTCCCAGAATAGCTATAGACAATCATTTTACTAAACCAGTACTTTCTGTCCCCCAAGCTGAAGCATTAATTAAGGTTTTAAAAAACGAACCTATGGATGATTTTTTAAAGCTACGTCATTGGTTATGAAGGTATCAAATTGCTACCTATATAATGCAAGGATTATTATTCAGTATTCGAGAGCAATATCATAAATGCGAAGGCAGCCTACTAGTACCACCTTTGATAAAAATCCCAATCTCGCATCTCATATGATCCACCACGTAGACGGACCAGCACGGTTATGTCACCTTAGGGTTGCTCCCTCCCGGACCTCACCCATTTCGAGAATTAACAGTCAATACCACACCTTCGCATGGTTTGCTGCTCATATCCGTCCAGTTCGGCGTGATTTCATTTTAACTTGATACGCAGGAAATTCCTATCCAAGGATTTATCTAATAGTTACTGATCCTGGCATAAAGCCGATTTCCAGGGAAGGGTACGGCTAGCACCCTGATCCTCCCTGCCTCCGCAGTCTTTATTCAAATATATTAAGTTATATTTGTTTATAAGCCATTTTTTAAAATTTTGATATTTTTACAAACTGAACAAACAGGTCTAGTAGAATCAAGTCCACATATTGTGCATTTATTTTTCACTGAACTATCATAATTTTTTAATATTTTGGATATTTTCAAAAGGGAATTATAGGTATTATACTTAACACCTGGTCGGGTTTCCTCTAAAGAATTAAAGAATTCCCTTATCTCACTCCTAATACTTTCATCTTGATATGGACACTGCTCGGATTGAAATGGAATATCTTGTTGAAGTGCATAAAAAACTATTTCGCGTTCATAGATTTCTATGAATGGTTTAATTTTTTTTATCTCATTTTTACCATAATAAATGGGTTCTGGATATATCCATCCTATTCTATTTACATCTCCTGCTATAATATTGATCATAAAAGATTGAAGGTGATCATCAAGATTATGTCCTGTTGCTATAACATTTGCTCCCACAAAATCTGCAGCTAGATCTATAGCTCTTCTTCTAAATGTTCCACATATAGAGCAGGAAGTCATTTTTTCTGAAGGGCGTAACGACATAGATTCATCCATATCAATTCCAAAAAGTTCTTTATAACTAAAGATTTCATTTTTGATATTTAGTTTAGAACAAAAGTCTTTAACTATTCTTAAAGATTCATTTCTATATCCTGCAATTCCCTCATCTATTGTAATTGCAATAATATCATTAGTTTTCTTTCTTTTAAATATGCGATTCAAAACTAATAGTAAGGAAAGACTATCTTTGCCTCCTGAAACACCTATTGCAATTTTATCTCCATAGTTGATCATGGAAAATTTTGAAATAGTTTTATAAGTTTTTTCTTCAATTGAAATTATAAAACAAGATCTACAAAGATATTCGCCTGAATATTGTCGAAAATAAACACACTCTATCTTTTGACATTTTGAACATAGTGAACGTTGCATTTATATGATAAATTTTTTAGTATTTAATAGGTATTTAATTTAAACTAGACTTGCAAAAAACTATTGTTTATTGATACTCGTATATTTTTCATTTTATAATGTTAATTCATACAGATTCTTAATATCTTTAAACATGGATTAAATCAGTATTAATATATTTTAGTAATATATCTGAAGAATTATGAATATCAGACCAAATTTATTAGATTATATTAACTGTAGGATTTTGGATATTCTAAGTAAAAATTCATCATTACCATTTGTAGAATTAGCCAAGCAAATTGGTATTTCAGATGCAACTATTCATACGAGAGTCAAGAAACTATTGACTTTGGGTGTTATTAAAAAATTTACTATTTTTGTAGATAATGATTTGCTTGGGTACGACCATTTAGCATTTATTAATTTAAAATGTGAAAGGGGAAGAACAGAGGAAACGACAAAAAATCTAATGGACATCGATGAAATTTTAGAAATACATGAGATCTATGACAAATTTGATTTGCTAATTAAAATTCGATCAAAAAATTTGGACAACCTTAGAGATATAATTGTAAATAAAATATTGTCAATTAATTACGTAAAGGAAACAGAGTTAATGACAGTTCTAAGAACTAGAAAAGAAGAGCAGATGATCTCATTACAAAAAGAAATGAGTGAAAAAACCGAAGAATTCTTTTAATATTTAAAAACTAATTTCTTTGTTTTTCTTTTTTTGAGGATTGCCACCAATCCAAGTAATCGTCATGAGTTCTTTGTCTAGATTCAGAAGAACTAATTTGTGATTTGTCTTTTAATTCCTCAATTTTGTCTCTTGAAGCATAGAGGCCACAACTTTTACAAATAAAATTTCTTGTAGATGAATCCATTTTTAAATCTCCACCACATTCAGGACAAAATTTTACCAAGTCAATTTTAAATAAATGCAAACCTAATAAAAGTATTATGAGAAGATATTACACAAAGCATTTTGATAGTTCAATAATAAATAACAAGACAAATGAAGATTCATAAATGATGAAATTATAGGAAAAATATTTTTGTCATCAAACGAATATATATTATTTATGAATTATCATATTTAAAAATCTCGGGATAGAATTGAAATCACTAGATAAACTTATTTTGAAAGCCATTTATATAAGTAATTTAGATCCATCAAAATCATTTTTACGATATTTACAGGAGAAATATCAATTAGATACATCATTTTTTGAATCAAGAATTAGAGGACTAGTAGATTTAGGATTAATAGGAAAAATAAACCATGAACGATACAAATTAAATTCATTAGGAAGAGAGACGATGAAAGTAGTCCTTGTTGGAGGTGTTTTTGATATACTACATCCTGGTCACATATCTACTCTCAAGGCAGCAAAATTACATGGTGATATTTTAGTAGTAGTAATTGCAACGGAAACTACAGCTACTAAAATAAAAAAAAATAGAGTCATATTTCATAATGAAAACTTAAGAAGAGAAATGGTTTCTTCATTAAATTTTGTAGATATGGCATTAATTGGAAAAGAAGGAACATTATTTGATACAGTTGAGCATGTAAAACCTGACATTATAGCATTAGGTTATGATCAATCACATACGGAGAAATTTATTGCAGAGAATTGCAAGAAAAGAAATATCAACGTTAGGATTTTAAGATTAAATACTCCTATTCCAAATATGAAGAGCTCTGAATTAAAACGAGATTTAGGAGATTCATTTTACAATATATGATGTTAATTCATTATATAGGATTATTGGTATTAACTTTCAACTTGATATAATCGCCGTTTTTCAATGAAAATTGTTCTTTAATGGAAAATGGAGCTATTATCTCAATTATAGAATCATCATAATGAGTTCTTTCCAATATCAAAATTGAGGCGTTTATATTTATACTATCGTTAATATAAGCAGGATAACATTTTACCCATCCAAAAGTTCTAGATTGATCACTAAAGCCATCAATATATATCGACGGATATTTTAACATCTCCTTTTTTGCGTCTATAAAGGACATAGAATTTAATTTTATATTTAGCGTTCCTGGATAAGGTTCATAACCTAATTTTTCTTTAAATTGCTTTTTATATCCATTTAATGACATGTAATATGCTCCTTCTCCCATTCCAGTTATAATATGACCCTCAAAATCAATAACGTGTTTAAAAGACTCTACAGCAGTCTTTAGAAATAAAAAAAGATCATATACTTGTTGATATCCTTTTTCTGTAACCTTTATAGTATATTTTTTACTTTTTTTGTTTCTTTTTATACATCCAAAAAATTCAAGATCGAGTAATTCTTTAGAAGCTAATTGTTGTGAGCGTTTTATTTTTTTTGCTATCTCGTTAGTTGTTAGCTCAACAAAGTTATTCTTTGCTCCACACAACAACAATTCTGAGAGAATAACTACATGTTGAAAGGTAATATTACTCATAAAATTAATTATTATATTCCCAATTCACTGAATGTACCTACTTTAATAGATGGAGTACGTTTGATATCAGCTAATCTATGGCCTATGATTTGTTCAATGCCAGCCTTATCAGAAGCATCAATCAATCTTTGAGTTACTATTCCATCTAAAACCAATATTTTACCGCCTGATGAATCTGAAAGTTTTTTAACTATCTCAGAAACGGGAACTTTCATAACAGTATTCATTGACCCATCCAGAAGAATTGCTTCTAAGGTTTCATTGATTTGGGAATATATGTTTCTTAAAACTGATTTGGATTCATTATTAGTTTGTAATCCATTTTCTTCTTTGGTAATTGGATATGTTTCCAATTGATTAAACTGTGGTTGTGTCTGCGGATAAGAAATTTTTTCTCTATCGTTTTTGTTATATTTTTTATGATTTTGTAATACAGTTTGTTGTTTTTTTATAGACGAGAGTGATTCTTCTTTGATGTAGTCCACTGCATTATTCAATATTTCGGTTATTTCTAAAGGTGTACATTCCTCAACTTCCCTTCCAGGAGGGGCTCTCAATACTTTATCGATTTTAACTAAGCCGTGGAGTTCTTTTAAAATTAAATCACCCGCTCTATCACCATCTAAGAAAGCTATAACTTTTTTTCCTTCAGTTAGATGGATAATACTTTCATCAATCTTAGCACCTTCTATAGCTATAGAATTATCGAATCCTGCTCTCAAGAGATTAATAACATCAGCTCTACCTTCGACTAAAATAATCCAATCAGCATTTAATACACCTGTGCCACATGCAAGTTGGCCTTTTCCAAATGTAGTAAGTTTTCCAGGTTTACTTGCATCATATACATCTTTGAGCATTTCTTCACCTTCGCTAATGGTTTTAGTAGCCCATTCTTGGACAATTTTTTTCGCTCTATCTACTATAACTTTTTTCTTTATGGCACGAATATCGTCAATACCAGACAATTCAAACCTTGCTTGAAATGGTCCAACTTTATCTATACTTTCTATTGCAGCAGCTATAAGAGCAGCAGTAGAGATATCAGTGCTCATAGGAATAAGAGCATCACCCTTTGCTATATTCGATTTTGTATCCACATTGACTTCGATTCGACCGACTTTGGAGACCTTTTGTAATTCATTCAAATTCATTTCCGGTCCTAAGAGTCCCTCAGTTTGGCCAAAAATAGCACCAATTATATCAGCTTTTTCTACGAGTCCATCTACGTCGAAACTTAATTTAACGTGATATTTTACTATACCAGTATTAGGCAATTCCATAACCTCATGTTTATTGTAAAGTAAAATTATGGGTGATTGGCACGAATATAAGTGCTTTGACCAATACCAATACCTAAATGTGACAATTATAAAATTTGTAATTCTTTTTTTAAAAGTAATTTTAACATTCTTGATAAGCCTATATAATTGATAAATGCATAATTAATAAATAAATTATCATTAGTTCTTATACATTATATGGGAATTGGTGGATCAGAATGGGTAATAATTGGTTTAATAACTATCTTTTTACTTTTTGGTTCAAGAAAATTACCAGATATAGCACGACATATAGGCAAAGCAATTGGTGAGTATAATAATACAAAACAAACCCTTCTTGGAGAAATAAATAAAGTTAAATTCAATAATAACTCATTTGATCATCAGCCTAACGAAAAAAATTTGTATTTGGGAAAGATAATAGATGGACCTGTATCAACAGAAAGGGAAAAACTAGAAAGAATTGCAATGTCACTCAATATAGAATATCTGGATATGAATGATGACCAACTGCGTTTAATTATTTTGCAAAAGATGAAAAATGATAATTTGTAGAGATATATTTATTATCTAATATAAACAACACATTATGAATAAAATATATGTCTTCATCTAATTTAAATGAAAAAATAAATCCATTTGAAGTAGCACTAAAACAACTAGAAGAAGCATCAAAAATTCTAAACCTAGATAAAGGAATGCTGGAGATATTATCCAATCCCAAAAGAATTCTAACTGTTTCTATTCCAACAAGAATGGACGATGGTTCGATTAAGGTGTTTACTGGGTTTAGATCCCAACATAATGATGCCAGAGGGCCTCACAAAGGAGGAATAAGATATCATCCTGATGTTACATTGGACGAAGTTAAGGCTTTATCAATGTGGATGACATGGAAATGTGCAATAGCGAATATTCCTTATGGCGGTGGAAAAGGTGGAATAATTTGCAATCCAAAACAAATGTCAGAAAATGAATTAGAAAGAATGACTAGAAGGTTTGCATACCTTATAGCTGATATTATAGGTCCATATAGGGATATTCCTGCACCAGATGTATATACAGGAGGTAAAGAGATGGCATGGATTATGGATACTTATTCTGCATTGAAAGGAAATTATGTTCAACCAGAGGTAATAACTGGAAAAGCAATAGCAATTGGTGGTTCATTAGGTAGAACTGAGGCCACAGGTAGAGGTTTGGCATTTACCGTCAGAGAAGCTGCTAAAAAAAGAGGTATTGATATGAAACAAGCTACATTTGTAGTTCAAGGTTTTGGGAATGCAGGACAGTTTTCCTCCAAACTAGTAGAAGAGCAAGGTGCTAAGATGATAGCAGCCTCAGATTCTGAAGGTGCTATAATTAATACAAATGGGATCTCTGCTGATGCATTAATGAAATTTAAAAGTGAAACAGGGAGCGTAGTAGGTTTTGGGAATGCGAAATCAATTTCTAATGATGAACTTTTGGAAACAGAATGTACTATTCTCATTCCAGCAGCGTTGGAAAATCAGATTACTAAAAATAATGCAGATAAAATAAAAACACAAATCATAGCAGAAGCAGCTAACGGGCCTACAACTCCTGAAGCAGATGATATATTGTATAAAAATAATATCTTGGTGATTCCTGATGTGCTTGCAAATGGAGGAGGTGTAACTGTTTCTTATTTTGAATGGTTACAGAATTTAAGAAGAGAATACTGGACCGAAGAAGAAGTTAATAATAGATTAGATAGAAACATCACGAAATCATTCTTTGATGTTTATGATGCTCATGAAAAATACAAGGTACATATGCGAAAGGCTGCGACCTTACTAGCAGTAGAGAGAGTTGTTGAAGCTATTAATATCAGAGGGTTATGGCCATAATAACATTTTTATTTTTAATTCTACTAGACTCAAAATTTTAGCATCAATAAATTATAAAATAATTGAAAAAGTGATTTACTCAGTAGAAAATGAATGACCACATGAACAGCTTTTGGTTACATTTGGATTATTAATTTTGAATCCAGATCCCATAAGGCTATCAATATAATCAATATTAGCACCTTTTAAATATCTTTGACTATAATTATCTACCAAAATTTTGACCCCATTTTGCTCTATAACAAGATCATCTTCTTCAGAATTTTCTTCGAAACCCATACCATAAGATAAGCCAGAACAGCCTCCACCAGTGACATATACCCGCAAGAATAAACTATCTTTTCCTTCTTGTTTCATAAATTCACTAACTTTTTCTGCGGCTTTTGGAGTAACAGTTACTATTTGCGATTGTTGTGTACTTTCCATATTGTAATTAGGTTTTAAAAAGAATATAAGTTTTCCCCGTCTTTATAAAGACACTAGGACTTGATATTTTGAAGCTTTGCCCATTTTGCAAGTACACCAGCTGCTGTGACCCATGATATTACTGAATGATACACTGGTACATTATTTTCTTCTAATCTTTTTGAGATATCAATGGTAAATGGTCCACCTAATGCGCCTACCAAAATTGGTTTTTTCTTTTGTTTTTGAAAATCTGCTAATATATTTACAATACTTTCTTCAAGCGGATCATCTTGAAAAACAAACCAGGGCATTATGATATCAATAGTAGGATCATCCATATATGTTTGAATGGCGAATTTGTAATCATCAGCATTTGCAGAACCCGTTACATCAAGAGGATTGCCTATAACATATGTTGGTGGATAATGTTGAATAAACTTTTGTTTAGTTTCATCTGTTAACTCAGCAATTTTTAATTCTAGTCTTTCAAAATGATCTATTGCAGCAATTATTGGTCCTGCCCCATTGGTAAGTAAAGCAACATTATTACCGTGTGGGGTAGGTTGCCAAGTTAAAGCTTTTAATGATCCCGTTAATTCCTCATAGCTATCAACAGATATAATACCAGCTTGATCAAATGCTCCTTTCACTACAGAATATGATCCTCCCAAAGATCCTGTATGAGATGCTGCTTGTTTAGCTCCTCTTTGTGTTCGCCCATTTTTAAAAACTACTATAGGTTTCTTTTTTTCTTTTATAACTCTCTTGGCAGTATTCATAAACTTTCTACCATCACCAAGACCTTCAACATAGAGACCAATTACATTTGTTTTTGGATCTTCTGATAAATACCAAATCATATCTGCCTCATCTACATCTGAGCGATTACCATAAGAAATCATTTTGCTCATTCCAAAAGAGTCTGAAGTTTCCATAAAAGCAATTCCAATAGTTCCACTTTGAGATAAGAAAGCAACATCTCCCTTTTTTGGTCTAATCATTCTATCGTGTCCTTGAAAAGCACAATCTAATCGATTTTCACCATTAAACATTCCTATACAATTTGGACCGATTATTCTAACTTTTAATTGAGAAGATAATTCTTTCACTTTTTGTTCTATTTCTGCTCTTTCTCCACCGAGTTCTTTTCCTCCTCCAGAAATGATTACCATATTATGTATTCCTTT
>JAATVK010000135.1 GCA_014523485.1 Nitrososphaerales archaeon TH5894 | reverse complement strand
ATGAATATATGAAAATTCACTAACTAAATTTTACCTTCAATCCAAAAAAAGCATTTACTATTATGCAAGAAACAAATAAGTCGAGTTATGGCTTGGAACAAACAATATCATATATTTGCACACAATGATGATGATAGTCTGGGCCATGACACTTCAATTAAATTGTCTTTAATCATTATATAGTATATATCATGAGCATCAATACAGTCCTCAGAAAGAAAAACAAGTCTCTCCATAGCCTTCTATTAATGCTTTGATCCCAATAATAGTTGGTTATGGTTTTAACTTTTAAAAGATAAATCAGATTAATAACGATAGGTTAAATACGGATCCGTAAATCAAACCCTTAGGCCCATTTTGATAACGACGCTTAAATTTTCACCTACTTTTAAATTAAACTACACCTTGGACATACAGAATTTTCCAAGTAATCAATATTCAAATTTCAATATCTGTATGGATCAGATGCTCTTTGCAGAAGTATCCTCCAGAATTTATGATTGGATGGACATATTTTTAGGATCTCAACAATAAATTAATTTGATCTATTGCTAAAAAGCTAACCAAAAAAACTATTCAGAATTTTAATTTAGTTTAAAAAATGTTTTGTAAAAGACAGCTTTATATATGTTTCACATAAAGGTATTATATTTTAAATCCTTTTTCCTACAATATTTTGTAAGCTAAGTAGTATTGAAACATAAATCTTAATAACTATAGACATTTATGACTATCATAACATATATTATTTTATTGTTATTATAAAAAAATTATTTATTATCTTTAGTAAATTTTTTTTTATATTTAAAAAGCAGGACAAATTCATTTTAAAACTGGAAGTTTATGTTAGGTTGTTTTTTTATTATACCATTAATGGAATATAACGGCTGAGATTCTAATTCCATTGTGATCAAAAATAAACATGTTTGAAGAATTTCAAGAGATTTTGTTAATTTACCTATCTCATCTATATCCTTAGTATAATAATATTTGATTTTAAAGTTATCGATTTCCTTTTCAACTAATTCTTTGAGAAAATTTAGATTATGAGGCATCTTTTGAACAATATCTAATATCCATTGTAAAATCTCGATCTCTACGGTCAAATCTGTATTAGAATAACTATTCTTTAATGGATCTAAATTCATTAATGCATTGGAAAGGGCTGTATTCAGATGTACTTCTAAATTAGATTTATTGTATTCCATCAATAATTTCCCTCTACCAAAAATCATATTATAAGAGTACTTTAAGTTAGGAGCACTTTCTAGACAGGGGAGGGGGAGGAATTCATACAAAAACCAAAAAATAAGAAAGTTGATCTCGGGTTCAAGTTATGACAAAAGTTGTCTCTAAGCTTACAATTATAAAGAGACTTAGAGATATCTTTCTAAAATATTTAGGTTGAGCGGCCACTCTTTTTAATAAATACTTCCTTAATTATTATATTATCTGACTCTACTTGAATCTCAATTCTATAGACTAAATGATTAATATTTCTAGTAGTCTTAAAATATGTATGGAATTCGAAATGAAATTATACGTTTTTTATAATTTAGTGAATTATTACTGCAAAGATTGTTTAAAAAAGTGAAATCCGAGTTAAGACGATTTATTCAGCATATCATTTGATCTCTGGTTAGCATTGCACTTTTAGGAATTATTTATATCAATATGTTGTATAAAAAAGATTTTTTTATTTTTTTCGTAGTGCAATTTGTAGTTAATGCTTTCAATCCCGTCATGCATAAAAACTATATGTTTACCTAGAATATTTATATATTTGTTTACCTATTATTATAATAATTACAAAAAAAATATGAAATCCATAATTCAATGTGAAATTTGTGATCCTAGTGAATCTAGAATGATTACCGATGTTGAATCTGGAGAAATAATCTGTAACAGATGTGGTATAGTTGTAGTTAAGAATTTGGAAGATACTAATAAGACATGGCTAAAAACTGAATATAATATTACTGATACCATTAACGGTAATCCTTCTTCTTTAACACTTTACGATCAAGGCCTTACGACAAGAATAGGCAATACAAACAGGGATGCTAGTGGGAACATCATTAACTCTATGATGATGACACATCTCACTAGGATGAAATATCTCGATAAAGGATCTCAGATTAACAAATCAGCTCGAAATTTAGGTAGGGCATTTAGACAATTAGATTCGTTAAAAGATAAAATGGGATTATCAAATGCTGTAATAGAAAAAACAGCATACATTTATAGAAAAGTTCAGGAAGCTGGTCTGGTCAGAGGCAGGAAAGTAAATACAGTGTTAGGCGCTTCATTATATGTTGCTTGTAGAGAATTTGAAATTCCAAGAACATTAAGAGAAATATCTTTAGTAAACAATGAAAAATATCGAGAGACTTCTCGAGTTTATCGCCAAATAGTTTTGTATCTGGGACGACAGGTACCGCGAATAAATCTATCTCGATACTTAGAAAAAATAGGAAAAAAAGCAGAACTTGAAGAAAAAAATATACGTGATGCCTTAACACTGATGAAAAAAGTTCAAGATGCAGGATTGAGTGCAGGAAAAGAACCTATGGGAATAGTTGGAGCAGTTATATATCTATCACTTCCAAAGAGTGAAGAGAATATCAGAAAAAGAACAATTACACAAGCAGTAATTGCAGATGCAGCAGGAGTATCGGAGGTTACAATTAGAAATGTATACAAAGAAATTGAAAAGAAGCTTTTGCTAGGATAAATTACCAAATTTTTTTATCTTATTCAAATCTTCACAAGATGTTGATTATCAAATAGTAACATATAATTCATTGTTTTTATTGGATAATCTTTTGTAAATTTATTAAATTGTTATCCAGAAAGTAAACAAATTCTCAATAATAAACAAATAGTGTCAAGATTAGTTATTTAATTTAAATTGATATATTTTATAGACATAATAATCCTAGTTTCTCAGCTAGGTATCAAATTTCATCTAGTCTGGGGTTATATTTATTAAATCATCATTATTTGTTTATTGAAAGTCTACTCTAGGTTGTATATACTTATTAGTTGGCTCGAGGTTCTCTATCTTAATGAAAGGTTATAATTAAAGAAGGAGAATTGAAACAATCCAGATAATCTTATGGAGTTAATTCAATAATTAAAGGAACCTTATTAACCTAATTAAAATTGCATACTGTTAAAGAGATAATAATTCATTAAGAGAACTCAGATAATCTAGAACGCAGGTTTTTTTATATAAAAGAACATGTAATTTTCCTGCTATACACCTTTTAGAAATTTTTCATATTCATGTAAAACCTGCTCCTGTACCTTGGATTGAATGGATCCAGGACGAATGCTCCTTATTTTCTTTACGGCGTCATCAGAAGAAATATTCTCTTTTTTCAAGAGGTATGCGGCGAGAATTGTACCAGTTCTTCCTTTACCTGCTGCACAATGAACGACTAATGGTTTCTTTTCTTCAGTGATTTTACTATGTATATAATTCACAATATTATCCAACACTTCAAGTGTAGGGACTCCATAATCTTTTACATATACAAACTTATAATCTTCTTTAAGAATAGTATTTTTTCCATTATCAACGAGCCATTTTTCTGGTAGAGGAAATTCTCTTACAGTAACGATAGACTTGATATTATTCTTTATCAACCATCTATATTGTTTTGAGGTCATAGGAGTTCCACTACCTGCAATTTTATTGTCAATTACCCAAGAAAAATTAGTAGGTCTATTACTAAATTTACCATGAACCCATCTAAATAAATTTCCTATCAGTGTCATCACTTAACATTGAAAGTTATATATTTATATTTTAAGGAGTGCAGTAATATAACAAATGTCAAGTATTACAGTGCCTGTATTTTAATACCATTTTGAAATAATTTTTTAAATAGTGATAGCAATTATGCCATAATATTTAATATTTGTTTATGGATTCGAAAACTTACTGGAAGAATTCCTATGGGTTCACCATCTCTTGTTACTGTGACTTCCCTATCTAAAGAGCTCGTTGTTATATATTTTGCCTGTACATAAATTATATGTGTCTTGCCAGAATGCACTTCCATTTTTATATTAATTAAACTCGTCAAAAATTGAAACTACCTCGATCATTAACAATAACTAAATCTAGAAATATTCATTTATTTTTGCATTATATGCAGGCTAAAATCTTCCAGCATGGTAACTCCCGTTAGCATCTATAGTCATTGTAATATTCATGGTGTCTTTTTTCTTCCATTATCTAAAACCATTTCAAATTCATTACTCTCCTATGAAGGCATAGTAGAAATTATCGAGGAAGTTTGAAACCGATTCTACTATTTATTTTGTCTCTAAGAAGTTTTGCTCTATCAATAATTTCAGCACCTATTCCAATCTCTATTGTATTTAAGCAAACCATAACCTTTATTCTCTCTTAGAATTTTGAGTAACGATAGAAATTATATCTTTTTTTTGTTTTAATCTCTTTATCTTATTGCAAACTTGAATGGGATCTGTTAGAATTTCCAGAGATTTGCTAAAATATTTATTGTTCTTGCCAGGACTATGTAGAATCCTAGTTGGGATGATATTAGGATTAAATCATGAAGTTTCTCAGAAGTGGTAATATATTTAGGCGAAGGTTCAAAAAACCATTAGCGAATTCGTGAAGGGTTTCATCTCCCTCAATTGCTTTAATTTTCTGATAAATCCTTTAGCATCACTAGATTTCTTAATAATTTTGATTTTAATATTTTTACCTAGTTAATTTAAGGCATTACAAAATCCTTCAATATCATTTTCATTTTTTCCACTAAAGGCTTTGGGATTTATGATTATCAATGTTTCTGGATTTGTTTTTAATAAGCCATTTAATAAATTAAAATCCACACCTCAATATTTAATCTTCTCCTCATTTTTTTTAAAAAAAAATATAGTTAAGAATAATATACAAGAAATATTTTAAAAGTTTCTTTGAAATAATCATTAATTATATTATTATCGTAAATTACTACTTAATGAAAATAATATTTTTATTAAAACTCAAATTTGTATGATATAAATGACATTTGACTATTAGTTTTACAATATGAAAATTTACAATTCACAAATCTAATCGTATTCAAAATTGTTATATAAAGTCTTTGGAGAACAATTTTAATAAGTGAAATATATCTATTTATCATATGGATTTTGACCTCTTAGAAAAACTTTCTGAAAATTGGAATAAGTCTAAAGATTTGGAAATTGAAAAAAAAATAATTAATTTAATTTGTAATAATAACAATAATCGATTTGCATTTCCAATAGCAGAGAATTGTCTAATTAGTAATGGAAGAGTAGGTTTTACTTATAAAGGCAACAGAACTTATCCTAATCTTTTTGAGTTTCTCGCATATATTACCAGCAGTGAGATACCAATTGAAATAAAAAATTGTCATTTTGGACCAGGAGAAATTGTCGTAATTCGAGATAATAAAGCTGATGCGCTGGGTGATTTAATTATATCTACTAACGAAATTATTAGGGAGATCAAAAAAAAATTTAATTACTAATTTTTAGTAAGTAAATTCAGATTAATTAGTAATTAATAATTAACTATAAATATATCCTAATTTATTTTTTTAAATTAAAATTATATTATATTACCATCATTTCTTAAATAATAATGATTAAAATTAATCTACTGAGATTAGGATATTAAGCTAGAACCATTATATAATATGTTTAACTATGAAACAACAGGAAATGTTTTTATAATTTACTACTTTTGAGTATGTTAATTATACCTTTCTTGTCTTTCAATACTTGCGTTATCAGAAAATAATAAATATTTTACTCCTCTAACAGGAATGGAAGAAGTTCCTCCTGTTAATACCAATAGTACAGGAATAGCATTATTTGAATTAATAAACAATTACATAGATTTTAGAGTAAATGTTTCAAACTTGGATGATATAACCGCTGCTCATCTCCATTTAGGTGAATTTGGACAAAATGGTGAGATTATCGCCTCCTGTACTAAAATCCTCAACGCCAGTTGATGTGCAAAATGGAACTTTAGTAGAAGGTAAAGTAACTTCTGCAGAGCTCATAGGCCCACTAACAGGAAAAACTATCACTGAACTCGTTCAGTTGTTTAATAATAGGCAAACTTATGTTAATATACCACCTAGGAACATCCAAATGGAGAACTATGGGGACAGATAACAACTGTCAATGCAACAAATTTGTCAAATTAGTTAAGACAGAGGGTTCATTACTTTATCATGTTTTGAAGGGAAAATATTAAAATTTAATAAAAGATACAAAACAGTTTTAAAAGATTTATTTGGAAAGATGCAAACAATATTTGTGTAGTTATATGTGATGAGAACAAACGGAGATAATAAAATAAAAACAGACAAGAAAAAAGTCATGATAATAGAAGATGAAATTGATATTCTTCTTCTCTACAAAGATTATCTAAATAATAAAGGCTTTTCTGTTCAAGCCACATCTACTACTGCCAATGAAGCTTTGAAGGATTATGAAACCTTTTTTCCTAATATGCTTATATTGGACTATAATCTTCCAGGAAAACTAAGTGGATTAGAAGCAGCCAAACAAATACTTAAAAAGTATCCAAATGCTCCGATAATAATAGTAACAGCATATGAATATGTTAGAAGTGAATTATCAAATGATGAGTTCTTTGCGGATAAGAATATTATCCTTTTACTTAAACCTATCAAGTTGCAGGTCCTAGAATATACCATTAAGAGCCTTTTATAGAAATAGCGAAATCCCATAATTTGGCGTTACAAAATTATACCTGACTATATATGAGAAAGTTTAAGATAAAGACCCTTCTTTTGTATGAATTTGAACTATCTTTGTCGTCTTTCCTGCTTTAAAGCGTGAATTTGATTTATCCCTTCTCTAATCTAGTATAACTGTGTTTACCTTCTTTTAAGAGGATAAAATTAAATATTTAATTATCCTAATTTTCTATTTAGTGAGTGTTGGTTAAAATCTCACTATTAGTATAATTTAATATGATACAGAGGTATACAACTATAACCCTATCTAGCCTTTAATAAGTGAATATGTTTATTGTCATTATATCTGTTATCATTTTAAAAATCGAATTAGCTTGAAAATTTTCAGGCTACTTTACCTTTGAAAGAAGCTTCCCATGACATACAATTGATAAAAATTTTATTGGATAAAGAGGTTTATGAAAAGAAATTTTGAATATGCTAACCAAGACTTAAGCGAAAATTTAGAAATTTACATAGATTTTAAAAACGATTTAACACTTATAGCTCACCTGGTCAATGATTTAGTCATTTATTCTATTCAGAATGAAGAAGTTTTACATAGTAATGTAAAAAATATTTCGTTTTTTAATGAATTAATCGAAAATAGTAATTGGAAAAGGTTCAAGAATTTCTAAAAATGACTAGACAATTGAACAAAGCATTAAAAAAATAAAAGATTTTGAGTATCGAAGTAGCGAGATAAAATTATGATAAAATTTTGGACTTTAATAGAAGCACTATTCAATACTATTCTTTCTCTTAGCTCATCCGAGATATTTTATTATAGCTGAAATATTAAATGGTATTGGTGGTAAGGGCATGAGCAATCACTTTCTAGAGAAAATGATGCCGATAAATATGAAATCAACCCAGTAAAAAACAATCTTTGGAATGTGTTATATAATTAAATCGTTATTAGCCTTTACACAACTATTTTTGCTTTTACTGAGGATTCAGTTAGTTCTATAGTGTTATCTAAACCAACAGTATTAAAAATGGACTTTATATATCCTTGGAAAAATATGGAGCCTTTTTTTCCTAACCTATGCCTAATTACAATAATTTTCCCTCCATTTTGATTTATTTCATCATACGTTCCTAACAAACCATACCTACAAATAATTTTTTCTAAATATTCGAATACATTTTGTTGGGCTAACTCTTTTTTCCAAAACAAAATTGTGTCTTTAGGAATTGTTTCGCCTAACTCAATACCAATTTTAAAAACCTCCTGGTCATCCATACTTTGTAAAAATTTTGTTAAAATTTCTCTATTTAATATCACTAAGTCAATTTTCGATAAAAAACGAGTAAAATCCGCGTAATGCTTGAGAATAATATTAACTAGTGCATTAACTGAAATTCCCATCCGTTCAGCTTCTTCGTCTAATATATTAGAAATATATTGTTCCACTCTAAACGAACGAGTTGAATTTGGCACTACAATATTGTAATCGGACGTTCTATAATTGTGTTATGTTGTGTTCTTATGTGTTTTTTTGTATAGAAAAAATTAAAGATGCGGAGTTGTAAACATAGTGCTTATAAGACTTAAGAAATGCTGAAGGAACATGAGTACAACGCCTAAAATATTACAAACCGATATTAAAGAAAAAGATCATTGTCCAAATTGTCAAAATGAGCATATTATATTTGATTCCTCAAATGGAGAAATGATTTGTACTTCATGTGGTATGATAATAGAAGACAGGTTGGATTCCGCTGGAATTGAGTCTGAACCTATGAAAAATATTGAAAATAACTTGAGTGTAGGAATGCCTCTCTCCTTAGCCCATTATGATAAAGGCCTTTCAACAACAATTTCTTCGTCGAATGTAGATGCATTTGGAAGTCAGTTAAATACAAGCCAAATGGCAAAAGTCAGGACTATTCGTCATTGGAATAAGATCTCTAGCAATAATCGTAGTTATCATCGAAATTTAAAGAATGCATTTGGGGTTTTATTAAGAATTAAAGATAAACTCTCATTAAGTGATACACTACTCGAAAAGTCCGCATATTATTATCGAAAAGTGGTAGAGAAAAGAATTACAAAAGGACGTTCTATTAAAGAGTTCGTAGTCGCTTGCGTCTATGTTGCTTGCAGAGAAATGAATATTCCTAGAACTTTGGATGAAATTGCCGAGATTGCTAATGCCGATAAAGTTTTTGCAGGAAAATGCTACCGCTTACTATTACGAAATTTGAAAATTAGACTTCAACCCATAGATTCTACAACCTATTTGAGTAAAATTGCAAATAAGGGAGGTATAAGCAAAAAAACCCTACAAAGAGCAATAGAAATGATGGCAGACATAAAAGAACATCCTTTTTCTTCAGGCAAGGACCCTACTGCGTTATCGATAGCGGTTCTCTATGCTGCATGTCTAGAACAGGGAGAAAACATAAGTCAATCCCAGGTTGCAATTGCTGGAGAAATGAGTGTAGTGACATTAAGAAAAAGATTTTTGGATGTAAAAATGATTTTTCCTCACATACCCAATAATACCATAGAACTCAGGAAACGAATAAACTAAAAAAATTTTTCTTTCTGCTCTTTTTATTAATCTTTTGGAATTGAAAAATTAAATTTTATTTGGTTGAATTCTAAATAAGATGAATCACATTAATAACATAATAGCTTAAATCATTCAATCTATATTACAACGATTTAGCAGGTGGATATATTTGTAAAGGTATATGATTTAGGAATTAAAAACGGACAAAAAGGGCCATTAAATTTATTATAATCCTTAACCTTATTCATGACGTGTGTTTATCTTTCCTAAGCATATGAGAAGAACTATCTTATTTTGATATTTATTGATTAATTGTACTACTATAATTTTTGACACATGAAGTGAGTATTTTTGAGAGTATTATATAATAATCTCAAGATAACATAATTGCAAGGAAGATCTACTAACTTGAATATAATTTTATTTCTAATTCATGAAAAGAAAAAACATAACAATTTAAAAAACCTATTTATGAATTTCTCCTTCTAATGCTTCTTTAAGATCATTAATATGTTTTAATCTATCTTGTTTAATTCGATTCCATAAGTTTACTAATTCATTATTATTTGACTTTTTGGCATCTTCAATATACTTATCAATCGTATCGTATAAAAAATCGGCTTCTCTACCTAGAGCAGATAAAATTTTTTGTTTATAGTGGGTATAATTCAAAAAATATTATTAATTAACTTGTTTAACATCCTATTATTAAAAACAAATCATTCTGCCTCTGTTAATCTGATCGAACGTCAATCATAACTAATTAAGTACCGGATTTACGAAAACCCCGCTATAACAGTTAAATATCAAATTCCAAATTATCAAAATATTTAATAGGATTAATTAACATCAAATATACATTTTATTATTTATTAGTTTTGCCGGTTCTATTTCGTCAAGAGAATGAAAAAATAAAAGAATCTATTAAAATATTATCGTTCAAATCCATGATGGTAATTTAAAGTGTTAATACCATATATAATAATTAATTAGCAAGTTTCTTCATTGTAACCAAAGACATTATAATAATACTAATACAAATTAGACTTATAATTAATTGACCATAAATTGAACTGTATATACCTCTCATTATGTTGGTTAACTCGTTCCATCATCTAATAACAAAATATTAATATAAATATTAAAGTTACAATTATTTATTGAAATTGCTAAAATTAATTTGTATTGATAATGATTTCTTTTCGTTTAGCGAAGCCTTAAAGCGTTTTTAGATATGCTCGCGATATTATTTTTGCCAATTTAATTGGTTCGGGGATAGAGCCTTGAATTAAAAAGGAATTTAAAAGACTTACTGCATCATTCAATTTAATGCCCCATATTCTTATTAATAGAAATTTATTAGTTTTCAATAATATTGTATCTCTTTTTCCGAGTTTTTTTATAAGAGTTATTCGGGTGTCATAACTATTAGGAAAATGCTTTTTAATAGTATTATCTAATCCTTGAGAATTTTTAAAGGTAATAATAATAAGAGGAATTCCAGTATTATTGTATATTTCTTCTCCATCAACAATATTAAACATACTTATAATCATGCCGTCCAGTAAAATAAATCCGATATCGTTTCTTTTTAACTTATTATACATTTCTATTATATTTTGAGTCGCGTCGTTGCCTCCAATTGTTGCTTTTCCAAAGATTATACCATCAATAATTAAATCCTTTCTCATTACAACTCCTGTTAAAATAGAATTTAATTTCTGTTTTTTAAAGCTCTCTGCAATAGCTAAAACCCGAATACCTTTTTTATTAATATTCAAATAGATAATATAATATACCATATTTATTTTAAGTTATTTACTATTAATTAAGTGTCTTAAAACTAATTCTGTGAAACCTGATACTATAATTTTGGTAGGATTATAACCATTACCAATTCATTAAAATTTCGATTAATACTCATAATACCTGATATTTTATAGGTAATATTGGTAATTGACAGAATACTCGAATAAAATATCTCTATAGATAAATACTAATTCAACTGATTTGATTTGATTTGAGTTGATTTGATTTAATTTCTAGCGTATATTATTTTTTTAGACATATGATTTTTATTAATGAAGATTAGTTCAGCAGAATATTCAAGTAACCTTATATACAAAGACAACTGTCTGAGTAAATTCCAAATAAAATTTTTAGAGATTAATTACAATACTAATAATATATTGAATGGTCAACATTTTAATAGGGATAGATAAGAAGTTACCTCATGGAAGGAATTCAAAAATTAAAATGCACTTCATGTGGAACGGCATTTATGTCTGAAACTGGTATGGCAAAATGTCCATCATGTTTAGAAAAAGAGAGTCAGGGAACAGGTAATAGTGGAGGTTGTGGCTGTGGCCATCAACACTAATTTTTATTTATTAAAATCATTTTAGAAATCAGATTTCTTTATTTTATACTATATTTTTTCGACATATCAAATTAGTTTTCACCTATATATTAAACGAAAGTTATTGTAATTGATTAATTATTGATTATCCTTATAATAGACTTAATATGTCATTTTAGTAGCTATTGATTTAATTAATTATCTAGTATAAAAGGTAGGCCAATTTTGTTTTAATTATAATCAGGATCTAGTAAATTCTTTTTTTCTCTAATCATTTTAATTTTATCTAAATAATAGCCATTCTTATTGGCTTCCATTAATTTTTCCATTTCTTTAGCCTTCATTACCAATCCGTAATATTCTTTAACATGTTCTATGGTAGTCTTGTAGTGTCTAAAATTTGATGAGGCAGTAGCATCAGAAATAAGAATTACATCATAACCTCTATTAAAACCATCTCGAAGAGAAGTTTCTACGCAAATCGAAGTATCTATCCCACAAAAGATTAGAGTGTTTACCTTTAAACTGTTTAACCATACCTCTGTTTCAGTGTCTTGAAAAGCAGAATCTCTTCTTTTTATAACTATATGATCTTTATTAGTAGGTTTCACATCATCAACTATCTTTGCATCCCACGTACCTCTTACACATATTGGTCGTTTTTTAATTCTTTCTTCCCTTGCTTTTGGGAGTATTCTGTGAGTTCTAGTTAGAAGATCAATTCCAGATGACTCTCTAACCGCTTGTGTATAAAAAACTGGAACATTATGTTTTCTACAGATAGATATTAAATCTGTCAACTTAGGGATAATTTGCTGATAGTTTGATATTTTCATGCCTAAAGAGTCGTATGAACCACCTTTACTCATGAATCCATTTTGTACATCTATTACTAGGAGGGCAGGATGAAAAGTGGGGCTATAGCTTTTCATATTTCCTTATACTGCCTGCGTCTAAGTTATATGAATTATTTTATTCTACTACGAATTATTTTCTTACGAATATTTTCTTACCTTTTTATTTCACATGCGATTTGATTTAAGTTGGTCAATTTATCTAGGTATAACTGAACCCAAGGAGCCGAATTCCAGGAGATTCTTTTATCAAACAGGTATCCATATCTCTCTGAACTTCCAAGCTTTTCTCTTTTTGAAATACTGTCTACATATTCCTTTGTAATCATTTTTTTAGTAAACCCATTTTTTTCAGCAATCTTCGATAATATACCATGTATTCCTGCGCCATGCTGGGCAGCCTGTTTCTCCCTGTAAGCAATATGTTTTGGTATTCCTACTTGAATAGCTAACTCTCTATGAACTCGTTTTCCAAAAATATCATTCTGATCAGCTATATTGAGATTGAGATCAATACTGGTAGCAGTTCTAACGATCTCTGAATCTAAAAATGGTTCTCTCATCTCTATACTATTTGACATAGCTAATTTATCTTCCCTTTCAAGGGTTTCTTTATAGAGTAAAAGCAAATCTTGTATCATATATTTTTTCAGTTTTTCAGCTCCGTATTTTGCGAAAATTTGGACATACCATGGATATCCAGCAAATAGTTCGTCAGCGCCTTGTCCTGTAAAAACTACTCGAAGACCGTCCTTAGCCGCTAATTTTAATGCACCATAAATAGGAATAGAAACTTCTGCTTGTGTACTATTGGTAGTCTCAATTATGTTTAGAATGTTTGGCAACATGATTTCAATATCTTTTGTATTCAATTCATTTATTTTGAGATCCAGATCCAACTGGTCTGCAATAATCTTTGAAAATTTTATGTCATCTGAACCGGCTATACCACTAGTGTAGCAGGTAACATTAGGGACAAGTTCTTTAGTAATTTTAGCGACCAATACGCTATCTATTCCACCAGAAAATATTATCCCAATTCTAGAAAGATCTTGTGACCTTTTTTTGATTGAATTGTATAAGACTTTTTTATAAGCAGCGAGTGCATCAGCAAGCGTAGTAAGAGTAGGCTTATTAGAGTAGACCACAGATGGTTCTGCTATTTTAATAGGCGAAGAAATATGATCAGATAAAATTACACAATGGCCAGGCAACAATGAGAATGTGGGTTCTGTGATACCTATTTGCCAAAGACCTTTGCGCTCGGAAGCAAAACCTATAATATTATCATTCTGACCATAATACAATGGCCTTATACCTAATCTATCCCGAACGAGATAAATTTTATCTTCATCTTGAGCTTTTATCGCAATAGCATATATTCCATCGATATCAGCTACAGTTTTCTTTATTGCATCTAATAGATTAGTAAATCCATTTTCTTTATAATAGTGTTCTAGTAAATGTACTACTATTTCACTGTCAGTATTTGAAACAAAAGTATGATCATGTTTTAGTCTTTTTTTAAGCATTTTATAATTGTAGATCTCTCCATTGTGTTCCATGACCAATTTACCATCGCAACTCACAAATGGTTGAAGGTGAGTTTTATCTCCCACTATAGCTAGGCGTATGTGACCTAAGGTTAGGTTAGTATTAGACTTGTTATAATTAATTTTTTCTGGTGATTCATACTGATAAAGTTTCTTATCAATGAATAATCCTGTGCCATCTGGACCCCTTTTGTTCATAGATATCATCATGGTTTTAGTAAGAGGGATAATATCTGTAGAATCTTTACTGATTAGTCCGCCTATTCCACACATAATGTTATATTGTTCTCATTACTAATAAGTCTTTATTAACAAAATTATATGTGACCTATAATAGGATATATAAATTACGTTAATATATTTAAATTTTTAATTATTTTAATAAAAAACCATTCAAAGATTTTATAAAATTTGTAGTAAAAATAGACAATTTATTCAGGTAATATCACTAATAATCATAAAAATCTTAAATATAGAAATTTTTTATTAAATATTCAATTATTTCCAGGTTATTATAAACGAAATAGTTAAACATAAAATAATAAAATAGAATAATCCTCTAATTGGTTGTATATGCTATGCATTGGTTAATTGTGGCAAGTTATTCAAACTGCTATCGACGTTATTATTAACTGCTGATTGGTCCTCAAATTTGCAATCGCCTGATATTGTATCTCCTTCTTGGGAGTCAAAATCTATTATTTTATCGAATATATCACAAATGAAATTATCAGCCCCTTCTCCTCCTTGAATTTCATCAATCCCTTCTCCACCCTCAAGCTTATCATTTCCCACACCACCTTTGATCTCGTCATTTTCTTTTCCCCCTTTGATAAAGTCATTTCCTTCCCCGCCATCTAGTTGGTCATTTCCCTGATTACCTTCAATCCTATCATTCCCTTCATCTCCTTTAATTTTATCTTCTCCTCTTCCACCCTTAATCTTATCATCTCCTTCCCCGCCATCTAGTTTGTCTGTTCCATCGACTCCCTCCAGAGTGTCATATCCTTCCTCACCTTTGATCCTATCATCTCCATTTCCACCCCTTATTTTATCATCATTTGCTGTTCCCTCTATATTGACATCGACCTTAGGCTTCACGCTAGGTGGAGGAGGTGCGGTAGATTTGGAATCATCAGCATCCTTATCTTCTTGCGAATAAATTAATTGAATCGAAAATATTGTAGAAAACAAAAAAAAAATTATGGTCATCAAATTTCTGCGGATCATATTATATCAGACTAGAATAGTATGCTATTTCACATTAATAATTTTTTAAAAAGATTTCCCAAAAAAAAGTTATTTAAAAGTATTCAATGTATCTATTCTAAATTATATTCACCTAATATATTATCTTTTAAATCAGACTTGTAGAGTCAATTCTAGAAGGAAAGGCTAGGTAAATATGAATTAAAGCGGAATGATTCCAATATTTTTGTATGCAGTGTTATTAACTTATTAACAATCTGAAATTATTTTCTTAGTTTTCATCTCTTTATTCGTTACATTTAGAATATATATTTAAACACATTTCTTTAGCTTTATTTACAATTATTAAGTTATTGTCAATAAAAATTGTCTCGGTTTAGAATGAATGTAGTCTGTCCACTATTAGATTTTCATGGTTAGTAAGAATGAACATGGGTATTTTTAAAAATTTTCTTGATATCTGTAACTTTAAAAAATCTTAGTAGAATCTAATATTACATATAATCATAGTATAAATATATTCTAAATCAAAGCTTGTGTCGTGTTTGATTCCAGGTTTTATACATCATTGTTTTTAATGATCCTTCTAATAGAATTAAGTTCGTTATCTCATGAATTATTAAACAATGAAATGGTAATTTATGGAGATAAGACGGATAAACATAAATACAAAGATGGAAATTTTAAAGTATATAATGATTATCTAATTCAAGATCCCTCAAAATATGGAAAAAAGGATACCTCTTCCAAAACTAACAAATAGGCTATTCCAGTTGAGTGTGAAATTCTGTAATATAAATTTGTTAGGTAGATAGAAGTGCTCTGCATTAACTTCTCTAAAAGGGAATTTATGAATAACGAGTAACCTTAGAGTATCTCCTCCTTTTAATTTTATGGTATAAAACTTATGATTTAAATAAGTATCATAAATATACAGGGATTTACATTCTTACAATATATCATCATAAAATGTAGTAAATTTATAATCCGCAATATACGTAAACAATCAGATTCACTGAATTTATATAAGTAAATATCTCCATTCCAATATCATATTATTCGGTTTAACAGAACAATTCTATCATTACATTAAGAATTTTTTTTATTGAGTTCTTTTTATTTAAATAGTACCTAAAAAATCTTCATTTATGGGAAATGGGAAATTATAAATTATAATTTCTCATCAGGTATTAGATTTTTCTGCATTAGAGGTTGAGTGCATAAATCATGGTTAAAATAACAGTTATTTTAAGACTTTAAAGACTTCTAGATAAAATTAAATAGTATGTGAATAGGATTTAAATATCTTGTATTCTTTTTTAGCTTAATAATGAGAGAACAAACGTGTGTTTTGTGTGGGACAATAATTAAAGAATCCACAAAATTAAATTTATGTCACGAATGCATAGGGTGTGCCGATTGTTGTATCGGATTAGAAAAGCTTTGATTCTTGAGTTAAGACATCTATCACTCTACCATTTTCAAAATATCAGTTGTAGTTATTATTCCTGTTACAGTGCCTTTTTCAGTGACTAAGATACATTTTGCAAATCTTATTAATGGCACTAACGCCTTTGCAGGGGTAACTGAGTCGACCACTGGAGGAGGAGGTTCCATAACATTGTCAATTGTCATATTTTTGATATTTTTTTCATCATTTTCTACCATTTTCTTAGCTAAATTATCTTCAGAAACAATTCCAACAATTTTTTGACCCTCAAATACTGGTACTTGACTTACAAAATTTAGCCTCATTTTCTCCAATACACTATATAGTATATCATCTTTTTGTGCAAATATTATTTTTTTACTACAAATGTCTCCTGCTTTTTTTGCAGATTTACCTTCCAATGTGCTTAGTATTTCAAAAATTTTTTTTGCAGTATCATAGCTAGGTTTGCATCTTCCTGTTTCAATTTGATTGATCATTGATGTACTAATTCCTGTTAATGATGCAAGTCTCCTTTGTGTAATCCCTAACTTTTGCCTTGTTTGTTTAATGTATTCTAAACTAGGAAGCATTACTAAAGTTATACTACATGAGATTTATAATCTATAAATTCTAAACTATAATAAAACAAAATCGAATTATTACGGGGAGACCTATAATCATTTATAGATATATTAATTTGATATAATTTGTTGAATGTTATTCCTAGCCTTATAATAACAATAAAATAGTCTGGATGAGAAAAAAGATTTCTATTAA
>JAATVK010000134.1 GCA_014523485.1 Nitrososphaerales archaeon TH5894 | reverse complement strand
TGTCTTTTTCTAACGATAAACAAAGTAAGTGGGATTCTGTTAAACGTTATAAACTAAATAAAATGATAAATAAACTTGGCAATATAACAGGTCACGGAACTGAGCTGGTTACTGTGTATATTCCCCCAAGAAGACCAATATATGATATTGTCTCTCAATTAAAAAATGAGGCAGGAACTGCTTCTAATATTAAATCAGATCTAACGAGAAATCATGTCCAAGACGCATTGAGTAGAACTGTGGAACACCTTAAATTGTACAAAGAACCGCCAGAAAATGGCCTTGTTATATTTTGTGGTGCCATACCTACTGGAAAGGGTATAGGAACGGAAAAGATCGAGATCTATTCTGTTGTACCTCCTAAAGCAGTTCAAATTAACCTTTATCGATGTGACGACCATTTTTGGATCGAACATTTGAAAGACATGATGAAAGATGACAAAGTAATAGGTATATTGTCGTTAGATACGCAAGAAGCAGGCTTTGGTATCCTTACTGGAGACCGATGGGAAGTAGTTGAATCTTTGACTTCAGGAGTAGCAGGTAAACACAGACAAGGAGGTCAGTCAGCCCGGAGATTTGAAAGATTAAGAGATAATGAATTGAATGAATATTATCACAGAGTTGCAGACTATGCACAAAAAATCTTCATCGATGAATATGATGTCAAAGGAATAATTATTGGAGGTCCAGGTCCAACTAAGGAAGGTTTTATTAGAGAAGAATATCTTGACTATAGACTGCAAAATAATGTTATTGCTGTTTTAGATTCCTCATATTCTGGAAGTGAAGGAGTAAGAGAACTCATAGACAAAGTTAATGATCAAGGAATCATGGCAGATTATAGATTGATGGAAGAAAAAAAAATTGTTAAACGGTTTATCAGCGAAGTGTATTCAGGAAAAGGTCTAGGTATATACGGAATTTATGATGTTATAAATTCATTAAAAAATGGTTATGCCGATTTGGTTATTGTAACTGATGATATCACCATTCTTAGACTAGAAATTAAATGTAACAAGTGTCAAACCACGCAAGAAAAATTTATTGAAAGAAATGAATTGATATCCTTAAAACAAGAATTGACGTCAAGCACCTGTTCAACCTGTGGAAGCCAAGACTTAGAAGTATCAGATCAAGATATTATTGAATATTTGGAAGAGTTATCACTTATGAGTGGTTCCAGGCTAGAAGTTATTTCCGGAAAAACAGAAGAAGGGGCACAATTAGCAAGTCTAGGAAAAATAGGTGCAATACTACGTTTCAAACAAAATAACCAATAACATTATAAAAAAATATTAACGGAATTATTATTTTGTATATAAGCTAAATCATATTATTTAGAATCTTCTTAACACTTTTGGTTTAAGCATTTCTGGATGTTTTTTCAATTGGTTAATTAATTCTAATATTTTTAATTTATCAGAGGGAAGAGTTCCTTTAATTGAATAAACATTTGAGGCATGATTAGCTCTAAATATTATAGGAGAAGAAGGGTTTATTTTGGATATGAGTAATTTAAGCTCATTTAAAATCTGTAAGTCATCTAAAAATTCAAAAGGTTCTTTGAACTTAGTCATAAATTCATTATAAAGGCTGTCGTCCAAGTGAAGATTTAATGCTGCGACATAATCTGGAGAAACTTCGCTAATAATCTTGGCTGTCTCTTCAATATGCTCAAAAGTATATTTTTTACCTCCTAATCCTAAAATGATCATACATGAAAGAACATAATTATTTTCTTTAGCTTTTTTACAGCTTTGTACAATAGTTTTATATGTCGCCCCTTTTGTAATCTTTTTGAGGATTATATCACTCCCACTTTCAATACCTAAATACAACATTTTTAACCCAGCAGCCCTCAAGGTCATCAATTCTATATCCTTTTTTTGAAGTAAATTTCTAGGCATAGCATAAGAAGATACCCTTTCTAATGAAGGAAATTTTTTATACAAATAGTCTAATATTTGAACTAATCTTTCTGTTGAGAGATTTATTGCATCACCATCAGCGAGAAAAATCCTTTGAGCGGCAGGATAGGATTTAGAGGTAATATCTATTTCCTTTTTAATCTCCTCCCAAGGTCTTTCAGAGTAATTTTTAGTTCTATACATGTCACAGTAGGAACATTGATTGAAGGAACATCCCAAGGTGACTTGAAAAATTAAAGAATTGGCTTCAGAGGGAGGTCTATATAGAGGATAGGCATAATCTAATTCCATTTAATAATTATAATTTATATTAACAATATAAAATATTTTGGGAAAAACAAAACAATAGTGTGTGAGGGTCAGTTCGTCGCGAGTTCGTCATTGTATTAAACTCAGACTGGAGCAGCATATTACTTCATTCCCATTAACAATAAATCGTATGTTGGTTAAAAATTTATGTTTTCCAAGGTAGCTGAGCAGATATATTTTGTTCTATATGTATTTTTAAACAAAATACACTAGGATATCTGTCCAGACCCTAACCAGATACATTCTTAATTAAATCATCTGTTCACTGTTTAATCTTCTAATGCCATTACTTAACCTAGAAGAATGAGAATCAGAAATCTTACAAATATTAAATTATTAATTTAATAATGGTTGAATCTCTCTTACACTTAGATTTTTGAAGTCGACATCATCGGCCCTATCCCAGCGAAATGTCGCAATAGGTCCACCCCATGTGATTAATTGATCTTTTTTACCATCACATTTTTTGCCTGAATTTCCCCATTTTCCTTTGTCTGTGTATTCATTGATCTTTAGCCAATTTCCATTATTATTATAATCTACCCAACTTTCCATTTTTACTATAGTCTTTGATGAATCTGATTCCTTCTCAAGATTATAAACTATAAATTTATAACCAATCCATTTATCTTTTATCGGATTTAAATTTTTTTTTATATCAGTAAAAAAATAATTAACATGCCATTGCTCCTTGGCAAATCTATTATCTCCTGAAAAAAAGATATCCCCTTTATAAGCAACTCCTTCACATGGTTTTTCTTCTGTATGGTGCCCTCCTCTATTATACCAGGTAAATCTTCCCTCGTTTAAGGGGATATTATTATTATTTAATTTTATATAACCTGTTATCTCAACGTTTTTCCAATCTTTTTTGGATTGCATATAGCCTTGGTCTTCTAGTTCAGAGTGATCTAGATTTTCTATTAATTCAGGATGGTATCCTGCAGAAGTATATACATTCATTCTTACCTTGGCTAAATCATTTTTTGATTTAATTTTCCAAGATAAATCATCATTTTTTGTAATTACTAAATTTGCGTTGGAATATTTGGAATCTGATTCGCCAAAAGGATAGAATTGTTGATCCTCATAAATGTTATTCATCTTCATAAACCATTCTTCACCACCATTTTTTGTAGGATATATTTTTTTTATTCCAAACATATCAAATTTTGAATCTAAGTCGGCAATTGGCATATTTTTCTTAGTGTCGTCGAGGTTATCTTCATCTTCATCATCATCATCGTTATCCTTTGACTCTTCATCTTCATCATCATCATCGTTATCCTTTGACTCTTCATCTTCATCATCATCATCATTATCCTTTGACTCTTCATCTTCGTCATCATCACCATATACCTTCGGTAAGACTTGTGGATCAATAAAATTATAATTTAACTGGATAGTAAAACAGATTAGAATCAATAAAGAAAGAAGCAAAATTTCAAAAAATAGGGATTTCAATTGAGTTACAGATATTAAAAAAATTTTTTATTTTAATTTTTTCAATAAATGTTCTAATAAATTTGTATATTTATTTTTTATTATATAGTGTTAATTTTTATTTAAAAAAAAACTTTTTTGGAAAAATTCTGATAATTAAAGACAGAAAAAAAACTTGTTATCTCATTGTTAGTTATTAGAGTTATTGTATTAGTAGTTAAGACAGATTGAATATAGAGAGAAATTGTTTATGATGTCCTTTTGTTGTATTTATACCTATTAAAAATTCTATTTTTGTTAATTACATATTTTCTGCATGTTTTTAAATTGCAATTGTGAGGTTAATTTTTTTATTGTACCAGAAATTTTAATAGTCGTTAATGGAGGATAAGATAAAGAAATTGCACATAAAACCTTTTCCATGCTCTCTAAATTACATTTTATAATATAAAAATTTGGGAGACACAAATTATTTTTTACAATGATATTGATACTTGCTTTTTCTAGTTCAATTGAACCAAAAAGCTCATAGAAACGCTTTCTTAAAATGGCAATAGATTTAGGTATATCTTTATTATTAAGGTTTTTTGAATCTACATATTTTTCATAATTTACAAATAATAATAAATAGCGACGTTTATCTTTCCGACGAAGCACCATAATATACTCGACTTTTGGTCTCAATCCAGTTGTCTAATTCATTCCAATACTTCATAGGGTCTATATCAAATATTCTAAGTAACGAGTCGAAGGTATTTGCCGAAATAGTTTCATAATTCGTTTCTGCTCCACTAGAGATTATTAATTGATTACCAGTTAATTTACAAAACTTATTAATTTCTTTTATTGATTTTACCCACTTGCCAACTTCATACGAGTTACAATTTCTAATATATCTCATTTGTATTTCAATTCCTATATTTTTTCTATTTAGTTTTTTTAATTCTTTTAGTATTATTTTATAAGTATTCCAGTTATTCATGCTCAATATATCAAAAAATGGGATTTTTGAAGTTATTCTCATTTCTGATTCCGAAAGAACTACTAGGTATTTAAAGAAAGGCAATGTTTTTGGCTTGTTTTTAAGTCGTAAGACAAAGGAATCATTAATAGCATATGTTTCTTCAGTTCCAGTCAAATATCCATTCGAGTTATCAGTTCCTATGATATCTATATGATGAATTTTTTTCCATTTAAAACACTCCTTTAGTGGAAGGTTAAAGCATAAATCTATTTTTCGCATGAGAGTACTAACCTCCTGTATAAAAAATAAATTTCATCGTCTACTTTTCCTCTTTTTTTGTATAGGATGATTCGATTTTTATTAATTCTAAATTTGATTTTAACTCCTTCGGTATCTGAGAGAAAAATTTTATTTTTACACATTTTTTGTTTATCTAATCTCAAATGTAAGTTTCCTTTTGCGTCAATGTATTTTTCTAGGTTATCAAGTAAATTTTTTTTATCCATGAATGATAATGATTCCAAAATTTTTCTTATTAAAGATTGAGCACCATTTTTCTTAATCTCAGCTGTCAATCTCAATATTTTATTACCCCAATGTCCTTCGTATTCAATCTCTTCAAATTTATTAGGATGAGAAATTTCAAGTGTAGATAAAACAGAATTAGTTATTCTTTGTTTATCCTCAGTAGCATGTACTACTATATCAATAAAAGAACCCAAAAATTGTAGTATGCCGGTTTGATTATTGGGTTTCAATTTTGTAAAGGGATATATTATTTTATACTGTAATTTCTAGTTTTTATACTAAAATCTTCACAAATAGGTATGTTAAATGAAATTTATTATTTAAAAGAAAATATAATGGTATGAGCAAATTTTCTATACAGTTATTGGAGATGGAGCCTCTATTTGTTTGGCTTCAAATATTGAACGAGACTCAGGTGTTGATATCAATTTCGATTTTTTGACTCCCAAATGTCTAATGAATGTAACTTTCTTCGATTCAATTAATAGTTCCTTACTAAGTCCTCCTAATGTAACTTCCTGAATAAATTGATCAAGATTTAGCTTAATTATTTTGTCATTTAACATTTTGTCAATTAATAATCGAATTTCATGTTTTGCAGATGTATTTACTCTTCGTTGAGTGAAGGTAACAATTGACAGACGAAAAGTATACCCATCTAGTGTAGTATAATTCTTAATAAAATTAATCATTGAACTACCCCTCCTTACAAGGCTTCTCAAATATTCTTTAGCATATTCATGGCCAACGAATATTGTGCTAGCAGTAGCAGTAGTAAGTTTATCGATTTGAAGAAATACCTTAATTTGATGTTGATTAGGGTCTTGTTTATAAATATCATATAATGTGTTCTCAATGATTCTTCCTTTAGAATTATTCATGTCAGTTATTGGGAGATAATTGATAGGGTTTCCACCAAAAGCCGTTGGTGCATTGACTATGATCCATTTTTTATCTTTCCATTTATCACGCACACGACCCCTTTTTGATCCTTTTACCATTAGATTTCGACTTGAGAAAATATCTTAATTAGTTATATAAGTTTATGGAACCAAGATGATCTTTTTTTTCTAAAATACTTTACTCTTTATATCTATCTAAGTCTTTATACAGAAGAAAAAATATTTTTTATTGATCAACAAAAATAGTATAAAATATTTTATGAAAATAATTAATATTTTTTATATGAATCTCATATACAATCAAAAATCTAAAACAAACACAACTTGCATATATCTATTATAATGCTTCATACCTTAGATATATCATAGCTTTGAAGTCAGATTAATGCACAAGTCTGAAATAAAAGCGGTTTTTCTAGCTGTTTTATTAATCGCTGGAACCATAACAATTGGGGCACAATTCAATGATGCAGAGGCATCTGGCGATAAGAGGGATAAAAGAGATAAGAAAGATTCTAGAGATCATGACGAAAGAGATAAGAAAGATTCTAGAGATCATGACGAAAGAGATAAGAAAGATTCTAGAGATCAAGATAAAAAAGATAAGAAAGATAAAAAGAAATCTAAAGACAAAAAGAATCAATACAGCGAAGCAGATATGTACCTAAAAGCACCATACATGAAAGATCCATATGCTAAAGATCCATATGCTAAAGATCCATATGCTAAAGATCCATATGCTAAAGATCCATACATGAAAGATCCATATGCTAAAGATCCATACATGAAAGATCCATATGCGAAAGATCCATATGCTAAAGATCCATACATGAAAGATCCATATGATAAACCAAAATATCCACCAGCAAAACCACAATACCAATCTGACCCATATGATAAACCAAAATATCCACATCCATATGCTAAAGATCCATACATGAAAGATCCATATGATAAACCAAAATATCCACCAGCAAAACCACAATACTAATATAAATGAGTTCTTGGTAACATAATTAAAAAATTTTTTTTGGTTACATAAGGCACTCGTCCTATTTTTTCTTTATTTCATTTATACTAACACCATAGTATTGGATGATTTTGTAAACAAGATACATTGGGGAGATTTTTAGTATTATATATTTTATGGTAAATTCCTTAAATATTATTTAACATTAATAAATACTTACTATCTTAAAGGAACATTTAGTATTATTTTACCCGTTTATAGTAGTTATTACACTAATTTTTTTTTATTTTTTTTAGTTAGAATTTTCAACTTTTTTCCAGATAGTTCTGTAGTTTTTATGATCAATTAATTCTATTCCATATTTTTGTTTTAATTTCATACGAATCTTGTCAGATTCTTCAAAGTCTTTATTTTTTCTGAATTTATTCCTTAGAATAATCTGGTTCTTTACTTCATTTTTATCTTCATTTGATAATTCTAAAACCCTAAGTCCAAAAATATACAAAATTTCTTGGAAGATTGGAAATACAATATTGGAAATGTTTCTTGTTATTTTTTCTTGAGTGGCATAGTTATTTAATTCGGAAACCAATTTCATAAATTCAGAAAGTGCAAGAGAAGTGTTAAAATCATTTTCCAGATATTTTCTGATAGAAGTTAATGTCGTTTGTGATACTTTTAAAGCATCAAAAGGTTCATCCTTACTAGAATTAGGGAACTGTAATTCATAAAAACAATTTTCAATCATCCTCCATTTAGATTTAGATTCAAGAAGATTGTGAGTTGTATAATCTAATGGTTTTGAATATTGAGTAGATAAACAAAGAATTCTTAAGGTATTTGCTCCCCATTTAGTTATAGCATTTTGTATTGAGACAATATTGCCTATTGATTTGGACATCTTTTCAGAATTCATATTAACCATACCACAATGCATCCAAATCTTTGCAAATTCTTCTCCAGTTATTGATTCGGATTGTGCTATTTCATTCTCATGATGAGGAAAAATAAGATCGTTTCCACCACCATGAATATCCATTGTATTTCCCAGATGTTTTAATGCCATTGCAGAACATTCTATATGCCATCCAGGACGTCCTGTTCCCCAAGGAGTGCTCCATTTAGGCGATTCAGAGGAAAATTTCCATAAGGCAAAATCAAGGGGATCTTTTTTGGAGAGGTCTACTTCTATTCTTGCTCCAGATTCAATACTTTCGGAAGTTTTCTTTGATAGTTTTCCATATTGAGTAAATTTTTTCACATAAAAATAAATACCATTTGGAGTGATATAGGCATAATTTTTTTCAAGCAGAAATGTTATTAATTCAATCATGTAGTGTATATGATCTGTTGCTTTGGGATATTGAATTTCTTCTAATACATTTAATCTAGATGCATCTTCTAGGTATTGTTTAATATATTTTTGTGATACTTCTTGATAATCTACATTAAGTGACTTTGCTTTTTTTATTATTTTGTCATCGATATCTGTAAAATTCTGAATGAAGGTGACTTTAATTCGTTTTGATAAAAGATATCTATGTAAAACATCAAATATAATAATCGTTCGGGCATGACCAACGTGAGAGTCATCATAAACAGTTATTCCACATAAATAAATCTTAATATTATTGTCGTTTATTTGTAATTCATCAAATTTTGTTGTTAGAGTATTATATAGTTTCAAAATTAATCTTTTAATTTAATCAAACAATAAACAGGTAATAAACGAGAAACCGGTCACTATATATCAATAAAAATATCATTTCCACGTATGTCTAGGTTATAAGTTTCCAGTTTAACATTTTTAAGATAATCAAGTAATTCTCCGGTTCGTATATTGTAGTGCCAGAAATGAAGGGGACATTCTACTACTTCACCATCAATTTTTCCTGGTGCAAGTGAACCATCTTGATGTCGACACAATGCTTCAAGAGCATAATATTTTCCATTTGCATGAAAAATAGCAACTCTATTTCCATTTATGTTTACCTCTTTTCCCTTATCATTAGGTATGTCACTTGTTCGTGCAATTTTTATCCAAGCCATAAACTTATAAATTTAGTCTAACTTCGGTTATAATTTTCTTACCACTGATTATTACATTATCTCAAAATAAATCCTATGATTAGAGTAAAATATGCTATCCTGAGTGTTTAGTAATACAATCAGTTGTAATCTTTCACATTTAATATCTAAACTATTTTAATTATATAAAATGAAAAATAAATCTTCGACACATAAAAGGTCTTTGGGAGTAAAATATACTAATTCCAGAGATTTGTTTGAAACCGGTAAACTATCGTATGAATGGGCTGTTAGAATGATGAAAATTATTACAAAAATAACTGAAAAATATCAAAGGGCCAAACCTTTGGCGAATTTTAAATTAGGATTTTGTTTGCATATAACCAAAGAGACGTCTGTGCTCATAATGGCAGCAAAGGCACTTGGAGCAGAAATATCCATTTGCTCAGCAAATCCCCTATCCGTTCAAATCGACGTAATGGAATTTTTAAGGTACAATGAGATAAATGTATTTGCAAAAAAAGATCCTAGTAAAGTTGAGTTTTTTGAAAGTATTATCCATCTCGCAAAAAGTAAACCTCATATAATTACTGACGATGGCGCTGAATTACATAGTATTGTTCATAAACGAAAAATAAAAGATATACTTGGCGGGACAGAACAAACTACCTCAGGAATTTTTAGAATTTTATCACTTGAATCCAAAACTGGGCTAAATTATCCGATAATTGACGTTAACAATGCTAAAACAAAACATTTCTTTGATAATCGATATGGCACAGGTCAAAGTACTATTTATGGATTGATGAAAACTTTGGGAATTCTGATAGCAGGTAAAATTTTTGTTGTATGTGGTTATGGATGGGTAGGTAAAGGAATATCCTCATGCCTTCGTGGTTTAGGAGCTAGGGTTACTATAACAGAAGTGGATCCAATAAAAGCATTAGAAGCCCATATAGATGGATTTGATGTACAAAGACTGAAAGATACTTTGCCAAAAGGTGATTGTTTCATTACATGTACTGGACAACGAGATATAATAACAAAATACGATTTTGATCTTCTAAAAAATGGTGCATTTCTTGCTAACGCTGGACATTTTGATGTTGAGATCGATGTTGCTTATCTATATACACAAGATAAACACCCGGTACAGCCTAGACCATACGTAGAATCATTTATTATTAAAGGAAAAAAAATTAATCTAATTGCAAAAGGAAGGGTTATAAATTTAGTAGGAGGTGAGGGCAACCCATCAGAAGTAATGGATTTATCTTTTTCAAATCAATTGTTATCGATCTTGTATATTACAAAAAACTATAAAAATTTAGAAAAAAAACTTCATCAGGTCCCGAACCAAATAGATGAAAAAGTTGCACAGGTGGCTTTATCATCATTTGGAATAAAAATTGATAATCTTACAAGAGAACAAGTTGACTATCATAATAAAGCGTATGTTAATTACTAAAAAAAGATATTTTTTTCTCATAAAAACCCTCCAAATAGCTTTTTAATCTAATTTTCCAAGATCAAAAACAAAAAGGTTATAATGTCCAGTAGATGAAACTACCTCTTCATGTAATAATACAACAAGTATGAATTAAGAAAATTACTAGGGTTTTTTACCCAAATGAAACTGTAAAATTTGCAATAATTCTGTAAAACTAACAATTCATATTTAAAAAACGATCGATGAGGCTTTTTTTGGCTGTGATCAGAGGGTTTATAAAAATTGAACAAATACAATAGAATCCCAATATCATTTTATTACCGAATATAAAAATCCATTTCATATAA
>JAATVK010000133.1 GCA_014523485.1 Nitrososphaerales archaeon TH5894 | reverse complement strand
TGCTCTCTGACATCGATAGTAGTAATTTAAACAACAATAACAAATTATCTTCTTATAATATTAACATTAAAGAAGAATTTAATGCAAATAAATCCATAGTAATTACTACTGCCCTTCCCTATGCTAATGGTGAAATTCATCTTGGACATATATCTTCAACTTATCTTCCAGCAGATATCTTTACAAGATTTTTGCGAATATCAAAAAGGAAGGTCTTTCATGTTAGTGCGTCTGATGATTTTGGTACACCAATTTTAATTAAAGCAGAAAAAGAAAATAAAACTCCCAAGGAATTTGTTGATTACTGGAACAAACGTGACCTAGAAGATTTTAATGGACTTGGAATATCCTTTGATAAATTTTATAAAACAAGTTCTATTGAAAACAAAAAATTTGTACAATATATTTTCAATAAATTGAGAAGTAATGGTCATATATATGAAAAAGAAGTAATTCAATTTTATTGTAATTTTGATAAGAAATTTTTACCAGATAGGTATGTTATAGGAATTTGTCCACATTGTAAGTCAAAAGATCAATATTCGGATCTCTGCGAAAAATGTGGAAGAGTTCCTGAAGAAATATTAGAACCAAAATGTGGTATCTGTGGACAATCACCGATAAAGAAAACAAGTAGTCACTATTTTTTTAAACTATCTAGCTTTTCTTCAGAACTAAAGGAATGGCTAACAGAAAATAAGAACCTTCAAGCAGACATAAAAAACTATGTTCTACATTGGATTAGTGAAGGATTAGAGGATTGGGATATCACTCGAGATCTGGATTGGGGAATAAAGATTCCATTAGAAGAGGCTAAGGGAAAAGTATTTTATGGATGGTTTGATAACCACCTTTGCTATATTTCCACCTTCGATGCTTTAATTAAAGAAAGATTAGGCATACATGGAAAAAATATTTGGAATAATTCCTATATCTATCATTTCATTGGGAAGGATATAATATATCATCATTTTCTTTTTCTTCCTGCTATTAGAATGGGAATTAATAAAGAGTATAAACTACCTGATTATATACCTGTTCGAGGGCATTTAATGCTTCATAATAAAAAAATATCAAAAAGCCGAAACTGGTATATTGGTCTAAAAGAATTTATATCTCTATTTAACCCAGATTTCTTGAGGTTTTATATTGCTATAATAAGTCCTTCTAGCCAAGATGATATTAATTTTGATTTGGATATTTTCTATAGCAAAATTAATAATGAACTTATAGATAATATTGGAAATTTCATTAATAGAACTTTATCCTTTATAAAAAAAAATTTCGATGGAATTGTACCTGAACCTGAATTTTACCATGAAGAAGACAAAAATGGAATAAAAGCTATAATGAATATAGCTAAAGTGACGGGAGAATTTTTAATGAAGACAGAAACTGATAAAGCATTAAAAAATATTTTGAAATTCTCTAATTATTTTAATCAATATTTTCAAAGTAGAGAACCATGGTCTAACAAGGATTCGACTGCACGTACTACTCTTTATATTTCAATCAATGCTGTTAGAGCACTAGCGATACTTTTATCACCATTTATCCCCAATTCTGCTGAGAAAATTTGGTTACAATTAAATCATAATTACAAATTACATGAAGAATCCTGGGATGGTTCATCCGTATTAAAAATTGCACCAGGGCATCGAATTGGTAATATCTCACCAATATTTAAAAAAATTGAGAGAAAAGAAATTGAAAAGGAGAAGATAAAATTAGGATATGTTGATTGATCTGTTTTATAAAATTAAATGAAATGATTAAATATAAAAGAGGATTAGTTATTGGGAGATTTCAGCCTTTTCATAATGGACATTTAGAACTTATTCGACAGATAATGCATGAATGTGAAGAATTGATAGTAGTTATAGGAAGCGCACAATTTAATTACTTAACAAAAGATCCATTTACTGCAGGCGAACGGATAGAAATGATTCATGCCTCACTTTCACTTCAAAAGTTTGATCGTAGGAGGATTCTTATAATCCCTTTAGCAAATTTTGAGAATAATGCATGTTGGTTTCAATATTTAAAATCAATGGTTCCAAAATTTGATATTATATATTCAGGAAACGAATACGTACGTTATTTATCAAAGAAAGAAATAACGGTCAAAGAACCTCTCTTTAAAAATAAATTTAGATTTAATGGAGAAAATATTCGCAAATTAATAGCAAACCATAAAAAATGGGAGCATTTAGTTCCTAATCCAGTCAAAGAAATAATAATGAATATAGAAGGAGTTGAGCGAATAAGAATCTTAGCCAAGTCAGATACTCATCCACAACAATGGTGAGAATGTTTGCAAAATAAAAGAGAGTGTCCTGTTTGTAGCAGATGTGGATGTAATAAGTTCAAAGTTATTGAGAAAAATACCTCTGAAGCATTGATTAAAATTCGATGCCTAAAATGCTTTAAAATAACAATGATATAGTGTTAGGTCATCATAGTTTTTTTATATCTTAAATGGAAAACTTATTTTAAATATTAAAAAAAACCTATTTTGTATCCATATCTAAAGGACTAAATAAACTTATCAACTGTTATTAGATTCACATTTCTAAAGAATATTTGAATATTAATTAAAAATTGTTTTATTACTTTTTTACAAAAAAAGTCTAATGAAATGTTTAACCACTACAAAAAAGATCTTTATACCTATTATATTCCAGCTCACAGATCACCAATATTTTCGATATGATTAATAATTTATCCAACTAATCTTAGAGAGTTGTAACAATCCATTTTAGCCTCTCCTATATTCTTCAAAAACTGGTTTATTACAATCTATATCTCTTCAATTCTAGGCCTCCCTTAGGCAATCAGGAGGGATTAAACTTGAAAAGTTCAGGAGCAGTTATTATTTATAAAACCTCATTTTATATTCTTGTATGGTTAAAAAGTGGGGCGATAATGATGTAACGCTTGATTCTATACAGAATCAAACAATTGCAGTAATCGGATATGGAATTCAGGGAAGAGCTCAAGCTAATAACCTTAAAGACTCTGGGCTGAATGTTGTTGTAGGTTTGCGTAAAGACGGCAATTCATGGAAAATTGCCCAAGAGGATGGACAAAATGTCATGGAAATAAGTGACGCTGCAAGAATTGCCGACATAATTCATATTTTAATTCCAGATATGGAACAAGCAAATGCATATCAAAATGAAATTAGTTCATTTGTAACTGAAAATAAAGCACTTTGTTTTTCTCATGGTGCTTCTATTCACTGGAAATGGATAGAACCCCCAACCAACGTTGATGTTATTATGGTTGCTCCAAAAGGGCCTGGACAAAGAGTTAGAGAACTCTTTCAAGAGGGATTTGGTACACCATCTCTAGTCGCAGTATATAAAGATCACACTGGTACTGCATTAAATAGAGTTCTTGCTTTAGCAAAAGGAATAGGCAGTACGCGGCCGGGTGTAATAGAGACTAATTTTAGGGAAGAAGTTGAGACAGATTGGTTTGGAGAACAGGTTGACCTTTGTGGAGGGGCTCATTCCCTTATAATGAAAGCTTTCGAAACCCTTGTTGAAGCTGGATATCAACCAGAAGTAGCCTATTTCGAATGTCTACATGAAATGAAATTAATAGTAGATTTGATTCAGAAATATGGACTAACTGGTATGTACAACAGGGTCAGTGAAACGGCCAGATTTGGAGGATTAACACGAGGTCCACGAGTAATAGATGAATCTGCCAAATTAAAGATGAAGGAAGTCTTAACTGAAATACAATCCGGACAATTTGCACATGAATGGTTAACTAGTTATAGAACAGAAGGGAAAAATGCATTTCAAGGACATATGCAAAAAATGGAAAATCATCAGATTGAAAAAGTTGGGAAAGAAATGCGTAAGATGATGTGGTCCGAAACGAATAGTTAAAATTGTATTTTTTTTTATATCATTGCTGTACTATAGTTAGCTCAATTTTTCCAAATAATGATTTGTATTAATTTATAAGTAAATAATAATAAATAATACTTACTAAGGAGAAAAAATAATGGTTGAAATTAGTGCGATTATTGGAATCGTTTTTACAATTATAATCATAGGCTATCTTGCCTATCAAATCTACAAACGTCGATATGGTGTAGGGCAGAAAAGCCCATTTAGTGGCTTTGGACGTCAGTACTCTCGTGGAGGAGTCACCCCTGAAGGAGAACCGTTAGAATCATATTCATCTTCTGGATATAACAAATCGTTGTTTAGAGTAATAATACCAGCAGTAATTGGGTTGATTATTGTCATAGTTTTAATAACTGCAAGTGTCAAGACTGTTGACGCAGGCCATAGAGGTGTTTTATTGCACTTTGGTGCAGTTGATACTGCTATAAGTCTTGAAGAAGGTCTACATTTTGTAGTTCCATTTCGAGATCAAGTCATACCCATAGAAGTTAGAACCCAAAAAGTTGTTGTCAGTTCTACTTCTGCTTCAAAAGACCTTCAAGAAGTTAGCACAGAAGTCGCCCTCAATTTTCACATACGTCCTGAGGCCGCCCAATTATTGTACAGACAATTGGGTTTTGACTTTGATAATAGGGTTATACTACCCGCAATACAGGAGTCTGTAAAACAGGTTACTGCGCGTTTCAATGCAGAAGAATTGATTACCAAAAGAGAGACAGTTAAGAATCAGATTGAACAACAAATACAAGCTAGATTAGCTAATTATAATATTGTATTAGAAACCTTGTCAATTACAGAATTCAGATTTTCAACTCAGTTCACAAAGGCTATAGAAGCTAAAGTGGAAGCTCAACAGAGGGCATTACAGGCACAAAATGAATTACTTAGAATTAAAATCGAAGCTAATCAAACCGAGGCCAAAGCTATAGGAGAGCAACGAGCAGCAATAGCACAAGCTAATGGTCTTAAGCAAGCAAATGTATTAAAGGCTGAAGGTGAATCTGCAGCTATAAACATTATAGACCAGCAGCTGAAGGAAAGTCCTACATATTTAGAATGGCTTAAAGCCCAAAGATGGGATGGCCAATTGCCTTTAGTTCTTGGTGGAGGAGGACAAGGTGCAACTCCTTTTATAGAAATTCCAACATCTAGAAGTCAATCAAATTCAACGGGAGCGGGATGATTATAACAAAAAAAAGGTACAAGTTAAGACAAATCTAATTCTTATTTCTTTATGATTTATTATTATTATAATTTACACTCAGCTTAGTTACGTTAAAAATTTTTACTTAGAAATTTTTTAAATTTCTCTTTTTTTCTGTATGTTAGAATTTATATGATTGATAATTAATTCTAGTGGGGTTCCAGGACCAAAGTTTCCTGTAATCCCTTCCCTTTCGAGTATTTTTTTATCCTTTGTCGGGATCACACCTCCACCAATAATCAAAATGTCCTCAATACCTTGTTTTTTTAGTAATTTCGCCACCTTTGGAAAGAGTGTTAAATGGGCGCCATTGAGTAAACTCATTGCGATTACATCTACATCCTCGTCAATTGCAGTTTTTGCAACCTGTTCAGGAGTACAAAATAATCCTGAATAGATTACTTCCATGCCTGCATCTCTTAAGGCTCTACAAATAACCAACGCTCCTCGGTCATGCCCGTCTAATCCCAATTTAGCAACCAAAACTCTGGTGCGTTTGACTTCCTGACTCTGGCTAATCGTCATATAATATTAATTATATTGAAATAGGATTTTAAATCTTTATCTTATTTCATAATTATTTATTAAGTAACATATTTGCAATTATGACTTTTCTATTTATCAATTAACCTATACAATGTTAATATTTGGATAAAATATTATTTATAACTAAATATATAATTAAATTTTGAGATAAAAATATTTGCTAAAAATAGTTGAAGGAATTTTAAAAGGGGATAGACGTTCACTCTCAAGAGCAATTTCCATAATTGATAATGAAGAAGGTAAGTATCAAGAAATTGTTAGCCAAATTTTTCAAAATACAGGAAAAGCAATGACTATTGGATTAACTGGACCAGGAGGCTCAGGAAAGAGTACTCTTATTGGTAAATTAATAGATGAATTTAAAAGATATGGCTATAAAATAGCAATAATTGCAGTAGATCCTACGAGTCCTGTAACTGGTGGAGCAATTTTAGGCGATCGGGTTAGAATGCAATCTAACTTAATGGACAAATCCGATATCTTTATGAGAAGTATTGCATCCAGAGGTGCTATTGGAGGCATTTCCAGATCATTGAGAAATATTATTAGAATTCTTGATGCTGCTGGTTATGATTTGATAATGATCGAGAGTGTAGGTGCTGGTCAATTAGAAATAGAAGTATCCAAAGTTGTAAACCTTACTCTTGTAGTTTTTACTCCTAATACAGGAGATAAAGTACAAGCAGTAAAAGCGGGTATTACTGAGATTGGGGATATCTATATTGTAAATAAAGGAGATCTTGAAGGAGCAAATACTCTTTATAATACAATAAGGGACTTAATCGGAGAAACAGAAAGAAAGCCAATTATACTAAAATGTTCTGCAAAAACTGGTAAGGGTACAAAAGAGGTGGCAGAAACAATCAATAATTTGCTAAATGAGCGATTAGACAATTTTAGGGCAAAGGACCATGAATTATTAGAAATTGAATTAAAAGATATGGTTTTAAATATCCTCAAAGATAAAATTATAAGAATGTTGAATGATAATCCAAATTACCATAATTTTATTGACAAAATACAAAACAAAGAAATGGATCCATTTCAAGCAGCAGAACAACTGACTACTAATCTTTTAAATAATACACTTAGTAATTATACTAAAATTAATAAAAATCATTAGGAGATGAAAATAAAATGTCTGAAAAAAAAGAAATTAAAACTGATTCAGGGTTTCTAGTCAAAGACGTTTACACTAAAAACGATATATCAAAGAAAACTGTTAAGGATGAGAAGCCAGGTAAATTTCCATATACACGAGGAATTCATGACACTATGTATCGTGAGCGCCTTTGGACAATGAGGCAATATAGTGGATTCGGAAGTGCAGAGGAAACTAATAACAGATTCAAATTTCTTTTAGATCATGGTCAAACTGGGTTGTCTCTGGCTTTTGATTTACCGACTCAGACTGGAAGGGACTCTGATAATCCAGAATCTGAAGGTGAAGTAGGACGAACAGGAGTTGCAATTAGTTCAATTGAAGATATGATGTCATGCTTTGCTGCTATTCCATTAGATAAGGTTAGTACATCTATGACAATTAATTCGACTGCAGCTACTCTATTGTCATTATATATAACAGTCGCAGATTCACAAGGTGTAAATTCTGCTTCTATAAGAGGGACTACTCAAAATGATATTATGAAGGAATATATTGCTAGAAATACATATATATACCCACCTAAACCATCGATTCGGCTTATAGGAGATATGATCCAGTATTGTTCCAAATATGTCCCTCAATGGTATCCAATAAGTATTTCTGGGTACCATATTAGAGAAGCTGGGTCAAATGCTACTCAGGAACTAGCATTTACTTTTGCAGATGCAATTGAATATATACAGACTTGTGTCGATAGAGGACTTAAAATTGATGATTTCGCACCTCGACTTTCATTTTTCTTTTGTTGTACTATGGAATTTTTCGAAGAGATTGCCAAATTTAGAGCCGCGAGAAGAATTTATGCTAAAATAATGAAAGAAAGATTTCATGCTCGAGATAGTAAATCGATCACTTTACGTTTTCACGTTCAAACAAGTGGGGAGTCATTAACTGCTCAACAAGTCGACAATAACATTGTTCGAGTTACTACTGAAGCTCTTGCAGCCGTTTTAGGGGGTTGCCAATCTCTACATACAAATTCTAGAGATGAGGCTTTAGCCCTGCCGACTGAAGAATCTGTAAAAATTGCTTTGAGGACACAACAAATGATAGCTACAGAAACTGGAGTAACAAAAACTGTAGATCCATTAGGTGGATCATATTATTTAGAATTTTTAACTAATAAAATAGAAGATGAAGTAGATAAATACTTAAAAAGAATAGATAGGATGGGTGGAGCACTTTCTGCTGTTGAAAAAGGATTTTTCCAGGATGAAATAAGGCAGAATGCATACTCATTAAAAAAAGAAATAGACGAACATAAAAGGATTGTAGTTGGAGTGAATAAATACCAGGACCAACATGATATAGAACCTTTACTAAATGTCATGGATCCCGAAATTGAAAAAAAACAAGTTGCAAGGTTAAAGGAGCTAAGGTTGAAAAGAGATAATAACAAGGTTGACCATGCAATAGAACTTTTAGTTAAGAATGCTGAAAAAGACAATCAAAATCTAATGCCTCATATAATAAATGCAGTAAAAAATAGAGTTACCCTTGGTGAGATTAGTGACGCTTTTCAATCTGTATTTGGAAGATATGAACCACGGATCTCCTTCTAATTTACTTGAAGTAGGCTATAATTTTAATCATCTTGTTTTCAATGATAACAAAAAAATTAATAATTACAAAAAAATAATTATTTCGATACAATATAGAATACATAATCAATATATATAAACAGGAACTTGTACTTTCTCTACATTCAAATAGAAGAACTACAAATATGAATATAAAATTTGATCTCCCAGACAAAAGAAATTTTTTTTATCTATTCTAAAAAATAAATCTTGTCCTTAAAATATTTGAGGAGAAAAAAGAGAACTCTCTAAATAGATAAAATGAATTTATTTCAATAACTTTTTGTATAGTTTGCTTTAATATTGGAAAAATGTAGACTCAAGTTTTAAGGAAACAAATTTTAAAACAATTATATTGTTATTTAACTTAGATGACGAAATATAATATATCATTGATTCCTGGAGATGGAATTGGACCCGAATTAATGAGTAGTGCTAAAATGCTTCTGGAATCTATAAACGATAAAACTTCTGTGAAATTCAGTCTTAAGGAAGTTGATGCAGGAGATCATGCCTTATCTAAATATGGTAAAGCTTTACCAGATTTTACACTTGATGCGATAAAAAAAAGTGATGCATGCTTAAAAGCTCCTGTAGGTGAAAGCGCTGCAGATGTAATTATAGTATTGAGAAGACTTTTTGATTTATATGCTAATATAAGACCTTCGAAATCGTTTCCTAATATTAAATCCATTTCGGAAAATGTTGATTTAGTTACCGTGCGAGAAAATACAGAAGATGTCTATTTAGGATGGGAATTCTATACTGATGAAGATACCGTTGTTACTCTAAGAATTATCTCAGAAAAAGCTTCGAGAAGAATTGCAGAATGTGCATTTAAAACAGCTATAATGCGAGGCAAAAAGAAGAAGGTGGTGTCAGTTCATAAAGCCAATGTTTTGAGAAAGAGTGACGGATTATTCAAGAATGTTTGTAGAGAAGTCTCTACTAAATTTCCTCAAATAGAATATAGTGAGCTATATGTTGACGCTTGTGCTATGAATTTAATAAGAAATCCGGAGAGTTTTGATGTTATTGTTACCACTAATCTCTTTGGTGATATTCTTTCTGATGAAGCAGCACAGGTCGTTGGAGGATTAGGAATGGGACCATCAGCTAATATAGGTGAAAATTTTTCTTTGTTTGAACCAGTACATGGTGCTGCTTTTGATATTGCAAGTAAAAATATTGCTAATCCTTCCTCAATATTTCTTAGTATTAAGATGATGTTAGATTGGCTAGGAGATAAATTTAAAGATCCGTTATTATTCACTGAAGCAATAAAAATAGAAAATGCGATCGTTACACTCTTAAAGCAAAATTATAAGACAATAGACATTGGGGGCAGACTGTCAACTAGTGAATTTACTAGAATGTTATTAGATACATTATAATTATGTTATTTATTATAATATGTGTCGTTTTTTAATCCGCGTGATATTATAATAATAATATGATACGATGAGATTAAATTTATTAAATCTTGATAAAAAAATTATGAATCGGGTGGCGATTGACAAAATTCTGTTAAAACACCATTTAATGATTTAGGATGAATAAATGTTATTTTGCGACCGTAAGATCCGGTTCTAATTCCTCCAAGAAACCTCATACCATTTTTCTCTGCTCTTGCTACATCTTGTTCAATGTTGTCAGCAGTTATGGCAATATGATGTATTCCCTCTCCTTTTTCATTTAGGAATTTAGAAATAGGACTATTATCTGCTGTGGGTTCTAGGAGTTCTATACGAGTATCTTCCAAATTGAGCATTACTACACGAACCTTTTCATTAGGTACCTCTTCAATCTCTATTTTGTCTATGTTAAGAATATTGCGATAATTTTGTAGTGCTTCTTCAACATTCTTAACTGCAATAGCTATATGGTCTACTCTCATCCTTCATACAAGAAGAATGACCTTTAGGTATATTAATTTTCTAAGTGGAAATATGATTTTAAGAAATTTGAGGATACCAAAATAAATAAAATTTGGTATCTAACAATAGCTGATCTACAAAATGTGGAAATATAAAAAAAATATTCACAAGATATAAGAAACCGTTATACAGTGAAGGTTCTTTTAATATATTGAAAACTTAACATGTAATTGATATCAATTGTAAAAAAAGGTTTGATAATGTGAAGAAGTAAAGTATAATAGAAATTAATCTGAAAAGACTAATGATTAGTTAGGCTTTTTTTTATAAAAAAGTTGAATTTTTATAATTTTTTTAATAAAAATTTCAGGATCGTATGACTTGAACTTTTAAATATTCAATAAAAGTAGTACTTTGTCTTCCGTTGGTTATAAGAGATATTCCTGCTTTGAGATCCAACATCACATATAATTGATCCCCTATTCTCAAAATAAATTGATGAGGTAAATTTTAATGCTATATTTTATTATAAATAATTCAAATAACGTGTAATAAATTAAATGATTGTATTTTCCAAAAAACCATAATTTTATAATCTATGGTTATTTGGGATCATCAAATTTCAATGATAATTCATTGTTTGAACTAATATAGGATTAGGATAGGTATCGATGGATTATTATAAGGAAAAATATTATGATACGACCTATTTTAAAAGAATCATTATCATTTACATCTGTCTGAATGGAAAATCAGAAATTCTAGATATATGTAAGTGATTTCATATGTGGATACAGCTTACGTCGGTGATATCTTGTCTGATGGTGGGAGTACGATCAATAATAGTTAAGGTAAAAAAAGTCGTTCCTAAATATCTACTATAGATAATGCTATTGTTTTAAAATTAGATGAATTCCTAAGTCATATATATTAGGAAGATTTAAGATCAAATATTATCATTAAGTAGATGACTTTTATCGAGTAGAAGTCCATTTTGTAAAATAAATAGTATTTTTTTTGTGACTTATATTTTCTTATAAATATAGTTGAAAGAGGACACGAGAAATTACATAATATTAATCAAAATCTTATGTCATAATTACTTTGAATATGATAAAAATTGACACGGAAAGATTTAAAAATCATCATACATAATAAATTGTAATT